>QMLT01000175.1 GCA_003646875.1 Deltaproteobacteria bacterium | reverse complement strand
GTAATTTTTTTTAAAAGGGAATACAAAAATTTGTTAGACACAAGCAATGACAGGCCTTGTATTCACCAGGATAAACCGCTTTAAAGAAGTTGCATTTAAAGTAAGCCGAAAGATATGCTTAAGTTATATCGCTAATAGGTAAATCAAACCTTTAGTCTGTATTTTTAATAGCCTGGACCAGTTCTTTCCCAGACCGATGTGCTTCTAATAAATATTCTGGATGCCCCAGTATGTCTCTCTCTAAATCTAAACTGCGATACAGGAGGGATCGCCAGAGCGCGGTATCAAGGACATCAAAAAAATAGCGGATGCTGAGGAGGGTCCCCTCAAAAAGTCTTTTACCTTTGGTAGCACCCACCGATATAAAAAGTCCTTTTCGTGTGACCTTAGGTTTTTCAATTGTGTTCTTTTCAAGCCAGTATCTCTTGACCCACAGGGATTGACATCGATCCATGAGGATTTTGGTGTGAGCGCTTACTGTATAAAAAAATATGGGCGAGGCAATCATCAAACCCTGGCATAATAAAAGTTTATCATAAACTTGCTGGAAATCGTCCTGGATTACACACCGGCCGGTTTGTTTACAGCCATAGATTTCAAGGCAGGGAGACATCTTCAGATCACGGAGCATCACCTCTTCTACTTCAGCGCCAGCCTCAATTGCTCCCTTCACAGAATTTTGGAGTAATAAAGCTGTATTACCCTTGCGACGCGGGCTGCCATAAATAGCAAGAATCTTAACCATTTTACACTCCATTATTTTAAATGCATGTTACTTTTAATAGTGTTCGACTCACATAAATGAGTATTCAGTAATAATATACATGATCAGGACAGCTTATGGAAAATATATTTTTGACCTGATTTTATTGGGCTTCCTAATCAGGCTATCATTATACGGGAAAAGCTTATTCAAAAAGATAAGTACTCAAAAAAATGCTTGCATTCATTTCACGCAGCGGCAAGGAGATTTAAGAACACAGAAACAGAAATTCCTTGCATCTTTAAAGGGTAATTTTTAAAATAGCAATGTTTGATATAATGTTTCCGGAGAATAAAAAGGAGGTTTAATAATGCCAGGGCTGATCATATGGAAGAATCAGGAGATCAATAAACTAAGGAGAGACATGGACCGTCTCTTTACCAGGCTACGGGATGATTTTGGTATGCCTCACTTTAAAAGACCTCCCAGAGATATTCCTTTTATAGATCTATCCGAGACAGAGGAAGATCTCATTCTTAAGGCTGAAATTCCAGGCTTAAAACCTGAAGACCTGGATATTTCCATCACTGATGATATTCTGACCATTAAAGGAGAGATGAAACAGGAGCTTGTTAAAGAAAGTGAAGATTATCATAGAATGGAAAGAAGGTATGAGTCTTTCTCCCGCAGCATTCAGCTCCCCTGTAGGGTTATAATTGAGGATGTTGAGGCCACCTTTAGAGATGGTACAGTAACTATCATTATGCCTAAATGTAAGCCGGAGATAAGCCAAAAAGTTAGAATCAAGATAAAGTGATCGCCGGATAAATAATAAGTGACAAAAATGAGGAGTTCATAGATGCCTAAAAAAGAATCAGATAAAAAAGTGCCCGTTGATCAGCTCAGATGGCGACTTGATCCAGCCACTTTGGCGTTTGAGACTACTGAGGACCTAAAACCATTAAAAGAGATTATCGGCCAAAAACGGGGCGTGGAGGCCTTCCGTTTTGGTATGGGTATGAATAAACCTGGATACAATGTTTTTGTTACGGGAATGGCAGGCACAGGCAGGATGTCTACCGTTCGAAAATTACTTGAAGAGATCTCTAAAAAGAAGGCTAAAGTGCCAGATGACTACTGCTATGTCAATAACTTCAAAAACACTGAGGCGCCTATCCTCCTGCGCCTTAAGCCAGGGATGGGGCGCAAATTCAAGAAAGATGTTCGCGATTTTGTTGAAACCCTGAAAAAGGATATCCCGGAGTTTTTTGAGAGCCAGGATTATATCAACCGAAAAAAAGAGATAATGGAAGAATATGAGAAAAAGGGGAAAAACTTTTTCAAGGAACTGGATAAGAAAGTAAGGGGGGAGGGATTTGCCCTTGTGGATATACAGGTGGGGCAGATTAAACGGCCTGAGGTGGTGCCTTTGGTTGATGGAAATCCCACACATATCGACCAGGTTGAAGCAATGGTGGAAAAGGGAAGGTTCCCAAAGGAAGAGTTTGAGGGACTGAAAAAAAAGCAGGAAAAGTTAAGAAAGGATATAGAGCAAATTTCTCTTGAACTCAGGGTTTTGCAAAAGGAAGTCCAGGGAGATATAGAGAAAATGGACCGCTTGATGTTTAACAAAATAGCCACAGAGTTAGCGGTCCCTATAAAGGATAGGTATAAAAGTAAGCAGATCAATGATTATTTCGATGCCATGCTTGAAGATATGACCGATAATATAGAAATTTTTACGTCCCAGACACAGCAAGCTATTCCTGGTCTTTCCTTCGTTCTTCCTGAAGGAGATTCTTTTCAACCTTATCAGGTTAATCTCATAGTAGATAACGGAGATCAAAAAGGGCCTCCAGTTATTATTGAATCCTATCCGACGTACCGAAATCTTTTTGGTAGCATTGAAAGAGTTGTTGATCGAAGCGGGGTCTGGAAGACGGATTTTAGCAAGATAAAGGCAGGATCTTTTATCAAGGCTAATGGTGGCTATCTGGTTCTGAATTTTCTTGATGCAGTTATGGAACCGGGTGTATGGCAAGCGCTCAAGAGATCTCTAAAAACAGAAAAGATGGAGATTCAGACATATGACCCATTTTATCTGTTCACAACCACGGGTTTGAAGCCAGAGCCAATTGAGATGGATGTTAAGGTGGCTATCATCTCAGATGCCCATATCTATCATTTGCTCTTTGCCTACGACGAGGATGTTAAAAAGATTTTTAAGGTGAGGGCAGATTTTGATACATCTATGGAAAAAAACGCCGATTCCATCCATCAATTTGCCGAGTTTGTCAAATTAAAGAAAGATGAAGACGGATTAAAGCCTCTTGACAGAACCGCTGTGGCTGCGCTTATAGAGCATGCGGTCCGCCTCTCGGGAAGACAGGAAAAAATCTCTACCAGTTTCCCCGCTATAACAGATCTTATCCGGGAGGCCGATTACTGGGCCCGCCAGGAAAACAAAGCAGTGATTCAGGAACACCATGTGGACAAAGCCATTGAGGCAAAGGTATATAGATCCAACATGATTGAAGAGCATATTCAAGAAATGATCGATCGCGGAACCTTAATGATAGATGTGGATGGAGAAGTGGTCGGCCAGGTTAATGGGCTTGCTGTTTATGACTTAGGTGACTATACGTTCGGAAAGCCTTCTCGCATTACTGCCTCTACCTCTATGGGTCGTTCAGGAATCATCAATATTGAGAGAGAAGCCGACTTATCGGGCAGCACCCACAATAAGGGTGTTTTGATTTTAAGTGGATATCTGAGAAAAAAATATGCGCAGGATAAGCCTTTGACTATGAGCGCCAGTATTGCCTTTGAGCAGTCTTACAGCGGTGTGGATGGAGATAGCGCTTCTTCCACTGAAATATATGCCCTTCTTTCCAGCCTTTCAGGTGTCCCTTTAAAGCAGTATATAGCGGTTACCGGTTCAGTAAACCAGAAGGGAGATGTACAGGCCATTGGCGGTATCAATCAGAAGATCGAGGGATTCTACGACTGCTGCCGTAAAACAGGCCTCACCGGTCATCAGGGAGTTATGATGCCCGAAGCCAATGTAAAAGACCTCATGCTTCGCAAAGATGTGGTCAAAGCGGTAAAAGACGGAAAGTTTCATATTTATAAAGTAAAGTCCATTGATGAAGGAATCGAGATCCTCACTGGTAAAAAGGCCGGGGAAAAACAATCTGATGGGACCTTTCCCAAAGGAACAATCAATTACCTGGTTAACGAGAAGTTAAAGGAATTGGCTGAGGGTCTGAAAAAGTTTGGTGAAGAAGAGGAAAAAGAGGAGAAAAAGTAACTCTCTTTACACCCTTTCTTGGATAAGGACTATAGTGAATCAAGATACCACAATTATCCAGTGTTCAAACTGTGGCACGAAAAACAGAATACCACGGAGTAGGCTACAGGATAACCCAATATGCGGCAAGTGTCGAAGCCCCCTAATAATCGGCGTCTTTCATGACAGTCCTGTGATTGTTAAAGACGGTACATTCAGCATGGAAGTGCTCTCGTATCCAGGTGCGGTAATAGTAGATTGCTGGGCTCCATGGTGTGGTCCCTGCCACATGGTGTCACCTATCCTTAATCAGCTGGCTTCAGAGTATGCAGGCAGGGTAAAAATTGCAAAGCTCAACGTGGATGAAAATCCTCTCACTGCTTCACAATACGCCATACGGAGTATTCCTACTATGCTTTTTTTCAAGGATGGGAAATTTGTCAAAAGCCTTGTGGGGGCTCTCCCCAAGGGTGAGATAGAAGGCCATTTACGTTCTATTCTCTAGATTTTCTCATTCCCCCCTCCACATGATGAATCTCTGATCAGCTTTGGATAATCTTTCACATTGATTTTGGCTATAAAAGGAATCGAGCAGGTGGGACTTTTCGAGTTTTTGACAATTTCAGCTGAACTGGATAAAAAAATTGAAGCATATCGAATTACTATAATTTAACAGAATTATGCCATGCATTGAATT
>QMLT01000174.1 GCA_003646875.1 Deltaproteobacteria bacterium | reverse complement strand
GGGGCACGCTGATGCCCCCTATTTATTAAGGGCATGGAGCAAAAAAAGACATACACATGCTCCTTAAATGCAGCATTTTTAAAATGCTGCCCCAACTTATTGAGAAGTTACCTTTGCCCTAATTAGAAAAATGGAGTGCAGGGGTGTGGGGGGAAATCGAATGACTATTGAATATTGACAATTGCGAATTCCCAACATCAATACTCAATTTTACTTCCCATCATTCCAATTCTCCCTGGCCCAGACCTGGCTGCCACCTGCCTGCCGCATGTCGGGCAGGGATGATGGGCAAGCCTGCCTCCAATTGGAGGCTAATCCGAGCATGTAGTATTGGATAGACTTAATAGTCTTATGTAAGCAGATCGGGTCAAGGCGATGTTTCAAGCGCCTTTGACTCATTCCACCAGCTCACTTTTAACTTTCATTTTTTTCTAAGCCTTTTTCTGGCGATCTCAGCCTCTTTGGCCTTTGGAAAATTCTTAACCAGTTTTTTAAATATGAGGTTGGCAGTTGTCGTATCATTTATCTTCTCGAATGTGATCGCCTGTTGTAACATAGCTGAAGGAACCTTATTTCCCTTTGGATAGCCATTAATGACCTTTTGATAGGCCAAAATTGCCTCCTCATACCTTGTTAAGGCCCTGTAACACTCACCGATCCAGAAATGCGCATTATCTGCTAAATCAGATGTGGGATACAGTGTGAGAAAATTTTTAAACGCTGCCATAGCTTCTTCATACCGATCATCCCTATAAAGCCACAATGCCCTATCATATGTTTCTGATTCTGTCAGCTTTTTCTCCAATAAAGTGGAGATATCTTTTTTTGGAGTCTCCTGGACAGGTAAACCCTTTTCCGGGCCAGTCGTTTTTGTAGTAACCGAAGGCTTAAAGCGTAACGAACTCTCAACCTTCTCAATCCTTGGTTTGAGCTGATCAAGCATAGAAGAAAGTTCCTTCATCTTGGATACCATAGCATTAACGTTAGTAGTGTCTTCCTCTATGGCTCCCTTCAATCGATGACTATTCTCTTCTACCCTGCCGGTCAATTCTTGAATTTTATCTTTTATTTCCAAAAGGTCAGCTTCAACTTGGGCAAGGTGTAAGCGTATAGACTCCTGATCCTTGTTCAAACGCCTTTTATCCTCATTCAAGCTTTTTACTGTTTCTTTTTGCGCAGACTCATGGGCTTTAATTTTTTCTTCAAATTTCTTTAAGGATTTCTCAAATCTTTTTTCATCTTTCTTTGATTGACGATAAAGTGCGTTGACCTGATTATTAAGATAAATTATGTCCTTCTGAGAGGCGCAGGAAGTGAGAAAAAAAATAAAAACTGAAAGAACAATAAAGATTTTTATAACTATGTTAACCATCTTTTTATGTCTTCACTCAACCACTAAAATCCATAATATCTAAAGAGCTACGAGCACTCTCTCATGCTTCACATAATAACGAGAAGGATCTATTTAGACAGAGGGAATGGTCCCCTCTGTCCAAAAATTTCGCCCCTTGATTCTTGCGTTTCTGAAATTTATTTGGTTATAACTGTGAAATCCTCACGTCTGTTCTGAGCCCATGCCCCTTCGCCATGACCCAAGGCGAGAGGTCTCTCCTCGCCATAGCTTATAGTCTCTATCCTGTCAGGAGAAATCCCGAGAGAGACTAAAAATTTCGCTGCGCTACTGGCTCTTCTTTCTCCCAGAGCGAGGTTATATTCGTTGGTGCCCCTTTCATCACAATTGCCCTCAATCCTTATCCGGATATCAGGGTTATCTTTAAGGAATTCTGCCTTTGCTTGAAGCACAGCCCTCTATTCTAATTTAATAAAAGACTTATCAAAATCAAAATAGATCGACTCTGCTTCAAACTTCGCAATCCTTCTTTCCTGCCAGGCCTTTTCCTCGTTCATCTTTGCCTCGGCCTCTCTTTTCTTAGTTATCTCCAATTCCTTGAGCCTCTCAATCTTGGCCGCCTCTACCTTCTTAGCTTCTTCCGCTTCCTTTACCTCTTTTACTTCCTTTACCTCTTTGGCTGCCGGCGCTTCTTTCTCAACTTTTGCTACCTCCTTAGGGGGAGCTGTTACCTGCTTCTCTTCTGTTAGCACCTGCTTTTTAGCGCATGAGGACATCAAAAAAACGGATGAGAATGCAAAAACCACAACTACTGCCATTATTAGATTCCTCTTCATAGTCTTTTACCTCCTTGTTTTTAGTTTATAAAAATGGGACCTCACTTTATATAAGTTTATATATCTATCATTTATCATTTTGAAATTCAAGCATTTAGATATCAAATAATACTTTTTTAGTAATTGCTCAAAATCCTGTGGAAATTTACTGTTTCTTTATTGAGCATATACCTTTTCTAATAAAAACGTAGCAATCATCGAAAATGTTGAACCCAAGAAGGAGATAGTTGATCACCATGAAAAAAAGTTATCTGTCTCTGGTTTTGCCCATTGGCATTAGCAATAAAAATATGGTGATTGCCATCTGTTCTTTTTGAACTAAAGGCAATATAACGCCCGTCTGGAGACCAACAAGGATCCTCATTGTTGCCTTGATTGTAAGTCACACGATAAAGATCCTTTCCATCTGGAGAAATACTATATATATCGAACTGACCATCTGTAGAACCAGCAAAAGCTATTCTGTCAAGTTTTGACCAGGCAGGTGAGGTATTATAATTACCCTCAAATGTTAATCTTTCCACTTTATTAGTAATAAGATCAAGGACATATATCTGAGGCGAGCCGGACCTGTTAGAAACAAAGGCCATTTTATTGCCACGAGGCGAAAAAGCTGGAGAGACATCAATCCCCCAATTTCTAGTCAGTCTCTTCACAATTTTGCCTGTTAAATCAATTAAATAGATGTCCGGATTTCCACTAACTGTGAGTGTCAAGGCAAGCTCTCTTCCGTTTGGTTTCCAGGCAGCAGCAATATTGAGCCCCTTTCTATCTGAAATCTTTGTAACTGATTTCTTGATCAGGTCATGCATAAAAAGCATTGTTCTTGAATTACGGAAAGAGGTATAAATCATCTTGTCCCCTAAGGGAGAAAATCGTGGTGAAATAGTAATAGTATTGTAGTGTGTTATTTGCTCCACGTTATGTCCATCATAATCAGATATGTAAATCTCTTTATGCCCAGAAGAAGTGCCAACAAAGGCCAACCTGGTTAAAAATGGCCCGGAATGTCCAGTCAATGTAAGCATAATATCGTTCCCAAGGCGATGCATTAAATATCGTGATTGCTCAATTAACCCCAACACCCTTTTCCCATAAAGTTGTCTGCCAGAGAAGACATCAAATAATCGTATCTCTACCTTAAGCCGTTCACCTGTACAACTATAACCACCTTTTAAGAGGAGTGTGGCCCCAATAACTGACCAATCCTTAAAATGGATGGTGTCGCCTGTAATTCCAGACCGTGGGCCTTCAATAAAGGAATCCTTGTCCAGTGGTCTAAAATAACCACTGAGATCAAAATCATTGGATATAATTCCGGGAAGTTTGCTTCTTAAGTCTGGATGTTCATTTTTTTTACCACCTAAGTATTTAAAATCAGGTATAGCAATAGCTATCTTCTTCATTGAAGGAGAAGTGATATCTATGTAAAGCCGTGCCTCTGACTCCTCTTTTTGGAAAATAATGCCTACACATAGAACCAAAATCCATATAATTATCTGAAAGATGGCTCTATTGTTGAATAAGGTCTTTGAGACTAAAATTGATTTCAATTTCATCATAACTCTTCAAGTAGCCAGGTGGAAATTCAGGGAGAGGATCTGATCTCTCAACAGCCTTCATCACAGAATCATCAAAGAGAGAATTATTGGATTTTTTCCTAAACCAGGCCTTTAAAATCTTCCCATCACTTCTTACAGTAACTATAATTATTGCTTCAGGGGGTTTCTTCCTTTTTATATTAATAAGGGCAACCGGGTAAGACCAGCTATTTTTGATAGCATCTTCGATCTTCATCTGATAAAGCTGAATACCTTTACCTATACCCGAAGACATTCCAAATATCCCGCCTTTTCCTCCTTTAGAGACCGGTTTGATACCTCCTTCAGGTTTATCCAGGCTCTTTTCGGATTGGCTTGTCTTGTAATTTCTTACCTTTCTTTCGATCTGCGATAGGGCCTTTTCCAGGTTATCCGGCCTATCCTTTTTGACCTTTTTTTCTATCTTCGATATAGCCCGATCAACAAGCTCTGAAGCAGAAAAATCCCTCTTTCTTTCTCTAACTATAGGCTTTGAAAGAATCCTTTTTGCCAAAACAGACACAGTCTTTTTTTTCTTAATGGCTATCCGCCGGGTCTCAGTCTTTATTAAATGAGATTTATCCTTTCTCCTGGCTATGTTTGCTGAACCTTTTACCCTGACACCGCTTTCAACTCCTGATGGAGGCCCAACTAACTCAACATGATATACCCTCTTCTCCATAGATGGAAAGTGGATTTTTGTTGGTGGAGCAATGAGAAAGGTAGAGAATATCACTAAATGAAAACAGAAAGATAGGGCCATCGTCCTAACCCTTCTCTCTTCCTTAAACCTTGAATTAATAGACCACGTGGCTGTCATTTATGCAAAGGCTCGGTTATCATCCCCACTTTTGTAATTCCAGCCTCTTTAACCTGGCTCATGACCTTCATTACAAAGCCATAGGGCACATCTTTATCAGCCT
>QMLT01000173.1 GCA_003646875.1 Deltaproteobacteria bacterium | reverse complement strand
GGAAATATATTTCGCCTTTATTGACAAGAGAGTCAATAAAGATATTATTGGCAATGGAGCAAAGAGGATATATAAAAATTTTCCTGGGAATGTTAATTATTTTCTATCAAAAGAAAAAAAGGAGAGAACCCTTGTCGGAATTTATGACATAGAAACCCTTTTCAAAAAAACCTTTACTCTTTATCTTAAAAATATGGGTCTTAAATTGTTACCTGAGCGGAAAGACGGGATTCCTGAGTTAGCTATCAAGTTATACGATTTTACTCTGGATCTATCTGGCCACAGGTGGATTGCCAGGATAGATTACAAGGCTGAATTTTCTCTGGCAGGGAATGTTTTAACCAGGAGATTTAAGGGTCAGTCAGAAAAGTTTCGAATTTCCGGCCTAAAACAGGCGCATGAAGTAATGACTGAAACATTTAATGATACGGTACATAAACTTGATGTAAAGGGACTTTTCACTGATATGGCAAAGTAAAAAAGGCTAAGCCACACGACTGCCTCGTTGAGCAGAGCGGAATGGGCAGACTTGAGGTACATTAATTAAATCGTTAATCTATTAAATAGTTAATCATTCGCCTACTTAAAAAATGATATATCGCTCAGCTATTTATCTATTTTACTATTCAACTATTTAACCAATGCCACAGGGTATTTCATTGATTTATGTTTGATATGAAGAATATAAAGACTATAGGGCGCTATCAAATTCTGAAACAATTGGGACAGGCTAGCGTGGGAGCTGTTTATCTTGGAAAGGACCCTTATATTGGACGTCAAGTAGCTATTAAGGTCTACCATCTTCCTAATGATACAGGCCCAGAAGAAATAGAGGCCTATAAGAAAAGTTTTTTTGTTGAGGCACAATCTGCAGGGCGTCTTATGCACCCAAATATTGTAACCATATATGATGCTGATCTACAACAAGACTTTTGTTATATTACAATGGAGTATATAGACGGATCCACATTAAAGAAATTTTGTAAACCGGACAATCTTTTACCTGTAGAGAGGGTAGTCAAGATTGTTTTCAATGTATGCAAGGGCTTAGAATATGCCCATCAAAACGGGGTGATTCACCGCGACATAAAACCCTCTAATATCATTCTTAGCCTATCAGGTCAGGTCAAGATAACTGATTTTAGCATTGCCTATGTTAAAAGGAGGGGACATTCCACTCTTGTTAAGGGTTTATTCGGCTCCCCCAGCTATATGTCACCAGAACAGGTAAAAGAAGAGTTGATAACAGAGAGAAACGATATCTTTTCTCTTGGCTCAGTCCTGTATGAACTTTTAACCGGTAAAAAGGCATTCGATGGAGAAAACGAATACTCTATTATGTATAAGATTGTTAATGATGATCCTCCCCCAATTCTTGAATTAAAGCCAGAGTTACCAAAAATATTTGCTGATATTTGCAGCAAGGCACTCGCCAAGGATCCATCTAAACGTTATCAGGGCAGCATGGACTTTGCTTACGATCTGAGACTGGCCTTACGTAGTTTAAAGGAAATACCAAAAGAAACACATGAAAATGAATTGTTTGGTTATATTAAAGACTTGCCATTTTTTAAAACATTTACTGAAAACCAGATCGACCAGATCGTTTCCGCCTGTGATTTAGTAAAGGTTGAGAAGGGTGAGACTATTATAAAAGAAGGAGAGATAGATGATTCTTTTTATATTTTGATCAGTGGTCAAGTGGTTGTAAAAACAGGGACCAAAAAGCTGGCTGTTTTAGAAAAGGGACAATGTTTTGGGGAGATGGCCTATCTGACCGGTGAAGCTCGCACAGCTACCATTATTACCAAAGAGGAATGTATTTTACTGAAAGTCAGTTCCACCCTTTTGGAGGGATTGAGCAAAGATATTCAGCTTCTATTCTTTAAAAACTTCACCCAAACCATAATCAAACGTCTATCAAAAGCACCCACAAAGACATAATAAGTGTGATATACATTTTGAATAAACAATCAGACTTTTCCGTATATGAAATATCAATCCTATCGTTTCAATGAGGTGGTTTTTCTAAAATATGGATATGCTCATCTCATACAAAAGGGAAATTCCAAGATTCAAATCCTGATCTCAGATTAGATTTACCGATTTTGGCTCAAGGCCTGCCCGCAGTTTTTGTGGAGGGATTTCCCGCCGTCTTTTTATCGCCGTGCTTCTGGCGGAGTGGCGGGGTGTTTTACAGCCCCCGGTTAGCCCTAATTCAGACATATACTTGATAGTATCCTTGTAATCAGAAGGAGAAAGAGAAATGATCTTGGCCGAGGTCTCGACATTATCATGAACAAGACGCCAAGCTGTTAGGTGTGAGACCTGGGTTTTAGAGGAAGGGTGGCTAATACAGCATAAAGTTCTGCTAATGTGTGACTAGCTGCTAAGAAATCAATTTCCCCTGCCTTTGCACGTTGGAGCCAGGGCAAAGCGCGAGTATGCATTGAATGAGGCTCGACAATGGCAGCTACAAGGACAGAAGTATCGAATAACGTTTTCATTTTTTAATACCGGAACCTGCTTCACTCAGACGTTCTTGACGATGGGCCTGGATTGCCCCCACAAGATCCCCAGTTGCAGTGCCTGAAAATACCAATACTCCATTTTTTACCACTACTTGCGACCCCTCATTTACTGGCCCCATAAGAATTTTTTGCTCGGCCTGTTCGATCTGCAATACTGCCCCCGGTTTTAGGCCTAAATCATCACGCACACGCTTTGGTATAACGATCCGTCCGAATTTGTCTAATGTTGTTTCCATAACAAACCTCCATTTTTTGGCAATACATCATGCCAAATGGCAAATATCAACCCCAAAATTCTGTGACTGATCAGATGCATGTGTTTCCCTTCATAATATTTATTACGATAGACAAGGTGCTTTATCGTTTTTTGGAGAAGGGTCTGATAATATTGGGTAGGTATGTGGCGAAATGAATAGAGCCCCTGTTTCAGATAGTGGCTGCCTCAGTGTGGCACACCGACTAAACATACAGTTTACCCGGAGCTTGATGAAGGATTTGCACTGAGATACTCGCCGAATAAGGGTCTCTTATGGGAAATATCCTGAACACTGTTTCAACAATTCATGAGAGCTAAGCGGGAGGGTGTTTGTTTCAAGAATAAAGATTTGAGCCGCAAATTCATATCAACGGCCACACTTAAGTTGCTTTAGGACCAACTTCTCCTTTTACTCTGCATTTTCCGTGTGTGAAGACGGCCCATGTAGCTCCGGCAGATTTATCCGCCCCCGGAGGATGTTACTGAGGTGGAATTTTCACCCCGTTGAATGCCTTAATTTATTCAACGCGGGCGAAGACTATTCCACTGGGACTTGATACGTACACAAGAGCTAAAATATTTATTGTATCTCATTATGTCCATACCTTATCTTCGCATACAAAAGTAAGAGGGCAAGCACCGCACCGATAGCGTTCCATATGATAACCGGCGCCAGTGTAAGGATAATTCCGTAGATCACCCAAAGTACCAAACCGAGTAAAAGTAAAACGGTAAAAACTGCGCTTATCTCCCGGGCACTTTTTAGCCTGAACACCCGTATAATTTGCGGAATAAGGCTGCAGGTGACCAATAATCCGGCGATAAGACCTAAATACTCTGCGAAATACAAGAAAACCTCCTTCCCGAGTTAGTTGAGTTGATAAGAATTTCCTTTTTCGAACTCTGACTATAAGGGATCTGCTGTTTGTGTGTCAAACCAGAATCAATCTCCTGATGGTGTGGGGATATCAATTATATTTCGACTACACTATACGATAGGTCTGCACAGTCAGAAATTTCAAATTTCGTGGCATACTCAAATCCGCTCTAACAACTTTATGTTAATGGAGCTTTTGAAAAATCTCAGATTGGAATTGCGGATTCCCAGTGAAATAGGCTCGCCTTGTTGAATCACTAAAGGGGTTCCCAACGAATTAGGAAATTCTACTGGGCAAGCATTGCAAGACATAATACCTTCCTTAAAAGGCGGAATCTGCCAAAGGAGGACAAGATCTAATTATCCCTAGATTGACGTGTTTATATTTTTCCTAGTTTTCGATATATCGTAGGTTGCTGCGAGGAAATTCATTATTTTGTGGCAAGATTACGTCCCTGTTTGTGATTTGTCAAGGAATATGGGAGTAAGGAAGCTCATAGGGAATAGCTCAAAGTGAAAACTATGATCGAACACCCAGAGGGTACCCGGTTCAACGGGGCGAGCGGGGTAAAGGTTCAGCGTTCAAAGTTTACCCGCCGCCACGCCCACGTATCAACAATAAGCATGAACTATTTTCTCCACCGTTAAAGATTGTAAATCTTTTTGAGATTACCGATTACATCCTCCAGCGATGTATTGTGTATTCCCAGATTTTTCAAATCAGGCGGCTCATCAGATACATTCTCCAAAAACACCCGCATGTCATCTGCTATGGTTTGAGGCAATGCAATATCTGTGTCCAGGGACAAGATTTGATAAAGCCTAAAGACATCGTTTTTGTGTTTCTTGATGTCTTTACTGTCGATAGTCTCACCCGAACTTTTGAGCTGACACAAATCCAACCAGGCCCTTGATTTCAATGGAATCAGATATTCATGTGAGATTATCGAAAGATCGTCTGTGACCTTTTGCCCGTTTTTAATAAAATCATAATAATCGTTGTCCATTAAAATAGCCGATAAGCTGGAAACTTCCTCATCCATAGGGATCGGGGCTAAATGACTCTCGAGG
>QMLT01000172.1 GCA_003646875.1 Deltaproteobacteria bacterium | reverse complement strand
TCCAGCGCTTTGTTTTACCTCTTTACCCATCCACTCCAGATAATCTGGATTGCCACCTATAATGGGCAAAGCGATTACTTCTGGAACATCATAACTGTGAGCCTCCTTAACCAATCTTACAATCCCGCTTAATAGTGATGCCCTGGTTTTTACGATGAGAAGGGTCACGCCCAGATCATCAGCTAATCTCACCCCAAGATTAGTAGGGGCAGATTTGGAGATAATCACGGGAATGTTTCTCTTTGCTACCTTGAGCAATATCTCCGAAGAGATCCTGCCGCTGGTGAATATTATGCGGTCAGTTGTGGGTATATCCTCAAGGAGACATTGACCAAAGATCTTATCAATGGCATTGTGTCTGCCGATATCCTCGGCAAAGAGCAGGATGCCTGTTTGTGCACACAAGGCGGCACTGTGAACGCCCCCTGTAGCCTTATATAGTTCGGAGCGATGAACAAATTCAGCCATCATGGCGAAGACCTCATGGCGTGATATTTGAATCTTAGATGTTATCCTTGTCTTGCCTTTGGCATTGGCAGTGCTGGAAGGAGAGTCTCCTCTGCCACCACTCGAAGCTAAGAGGTGTTTAAATAGGATCTCGCTAGAAAACCCCTCATTCTCCGGAGTCTCCACATGCGCCACACCTCCCTGATTATCGATCAGTATCTTTTTGATATCGCCTTTGCCCTTTATTAACCCTTCGGAAACAAGAAAACCGGCAACCAGATACCTGAGATTTTTAGGAGAGCAGAGCAGGGTGACGAGTTCATGGTTATTTAACAAGATGGTCAGGGAAAACTCCCGAACAACTGTAGCTTCGATCCTGCGCGTCTCCAGTTCAGAGACCTGCAGGATAGGAATTCTCTTCGTCTCCTCTTTCATCCTTTCTTCCCCGTGTAATTGCTTTTATTGTGTCTCCTGCCCTGATAAACCCACCTTGAATTACCCGAGCAAATATCCCTTCTTTGGGCATGATACACTTGCCTATCTGGCGAAAGATAGCGCAGCCTGTGTGACATTCTTTGCCGATCTGGGTCACTTCCAAAATAACCTCATCCCCTACGAGCAACCGAGCGCCAATAGGTAAACATACTAAGTCAATTCCTTCAGTTGTAATATTTTCAGCAAAGTCTCCATAACCCACATTTACGCCAAGGCTTTGCATCTTGTTAATACTCTTCACCGACAACAGACTTACCTGGCGGTGAGTTTGTGGATCGGCATGGGCATCGCCAACAAGGCCGTAATTCTCTCTGAAGAAACCTGCATCGACGCGCCCCTTCTTAGTGCCTTTTTCTTTACTCTTACAGACAGCAACTATCTTTCCCATCTTTCCCCAGAAGTAAGGACTTCGCTCTCTTATTGAGTGGTAGGGACTATCGGCTTGACTTTGGGCTTCTTTGCCTTAGATCTCCTTCTTCAGTATCTTGTCTTTAAGGACTTCCCACTGTTCCCTGGTGAGGACACAGGCGTTGTCCTTCTCTCCTATTTCCACTTGTGTGTCCGTTATCTTGATAACCGGACAGCACGACCCTTTAGCGCATAGGCTTACTATTTTTATTCTTTATCCACCTCCTTTCTCTTGAGTATTCAGGTCTTTTAGAAAAGTTCGTTTTTTATCTCTTTTTCTCTGGACCCTAATTAAACAGCGATCACTTTTTTAACATCGGACACCTTTTCCTTAAGCGCTCGCTCAATTCCATGTCGCAAGGTCATGCCTGCCATAGGACAGCCACCACAGGCACCAAGAAGTCTTACGGTGACCACACCCTCCTTGACATCTACTAACCGGACATCACCACCATCTGCCATCAGAGCAGGCCTTATCTCGCCTAATACCGCTTCTACCTTATCACGCATGATTTATCTCCTATCTATATATTTTTATTACTGTTTTTCTTTTTCATATCTCTTCCCTTAGCGTATTGCTTTTAATGATCCTTCAGTTGCTTCAAGTTCCACTTTTGTTTTTGCCGCTCGACCAGATCCTCAAAGGTTGTAGATTTCAAAACTTTATCCATTGCCTTTTTTACCTCAGCCCAGATATCATGAGTGACGCAAGTGTCTGAACGAGGATACAACTCAGGATTATCCACACAGGCGACTGGAGTAGTCGAGCCCTCAAGGATCTGGACTACCTCGCTGAGTCTAACCTCCTTTGGAAGCTTAAGCAGCGATATCCCACCCCGAGCTCCCCGGGTGGTCTTTATTATCCCTGCCTTTACAAGAGGCCCAATTAGCTGCTGCAGATAGGGCAGGGGAATTTGTTGTCTTTGGGCAATGGCTTTCAGAAGCACCGGGCCCTTACCCCAGTGGAGTGCTAACTCCAACAATACCCTGGTTCCATATCGCGCCCTTGTAGAAAGCTTCATTACTATCAATCCTTATTGTTGACTAAAATGGTCAACAAACATAATATATAAAAGAAGAGTATAGGGGTGTCAAGAAAAATAAACAGAAAAATAAAGGGGCTTTGTTGGCTTGATATGTCTAAAATCTTACCTTCCGGTTATTATTGCAATAGATGCTATTTTATGTTGAGCTTGCACAAAGGCAAATGTGAAGAGGGATAGGATTTTAAAATAAGATGTCTGGATACATTCAAAGAACCTTTCAGTTTATATATCTGTCAGGTCTCGTATTTTGCCTGGCTGGTCTCCTTTCAGGAGCAGGGTGTTCCAATGGTCTCTTGGAAAGAAGACCTGCCGTTGAGAAACGATGGGCGTGTGACAAAGCGGCCGATGAGGCTATGCACCGGCACGATTATGAGGCTGCTATTCTTCTTCATCAACGCCTTCTGGAGAAGGAACCTGCAAATGGGCTTGCTTTGTACCACCTTGGATATGTCTACGGACAAACAGGAGATCATCCTACAGAAGCATTATATTACGAGAAGGCCATTGACCTCGGATTTAAGGAAGACAGTATCTTCTTTAACTTAGGGATGGCATACGGTGAGTTGAATCAGATAGAAAACTCTATTTATGCCTTTAGCAAGGCATTGGATATCAATCCAAACAGTGCTGATAACCACTTTGGACTGGCCCTTGCCTATCAAAGAAGTGTTGCTGACAAACTGGCAGAAAAGGAGTTCTTGAAGGCCATTGAGATTAATCCAGCGCATGTGGATGCAAGATTATACCTGAGTTTGCTCTATGCAGATATGGGTGAATTGCAAAAGGCCGCTGGGCAGCTTCGAAAAATCCTGGAAATTGACCCAGCTCATAGAGGGGCACGTGAATTCCTAAAAAGAATTGAGAAGGAATAAGGGGATCTCGGGGACTTGAATCTAAAAGCGCAAGGTGCAGCGTGTTTTACCTGACGCATGATAAAGGATCCCGGTTTCAGTAAGCACAGGTCAGATAGAAGAATCAAATTTCTTCTACTGGGAGAGTAAAGTTGCAGCAAGATGATTAGCATAAACTATTACATTCCTTCTAACATCGATAGGAGTTATTCAGCTCATTTAATAACGTAGCTTCTTAATTTTCCTTGACTCATTCCGCTTTCCATGTTACGTTAACAGTGTTACGCCAATAGCGTAATATCTTTTATCAGATTTTATTGAACCAGGCCGGATAAAGAAGGTTGATAAAATAATGCGAAATCCTTTTATCTATGGAGGTCTTGTTTTCGGTGATCATTTTGCAGATAGGCAAACTGAACTTTCTGAATTAGCAATGGAAATGCGCAATATGGGCAAGGTTTTCCTGATTTCTCCCAGACGTATTGGCAAAACCTGCGTGTTAAAAAATTTACAGGAGAACTTAAAAGGGGATGATGCTCTTACCGCTTACATTGATCTTTTTAAAGCCCCTACCCTCCGGCATTTTGCTGAGCTATATGCAAAAGCGGTTGTTGAAGCAGTTGAGGGCAAGCTCGAGAGAATGGTTAAAGCCATTCCGCGTATTTTTCCAGGTCTACGGCCCAAATTGGATCCCAATCCCGATGGCACAGTGTCTTTTTCTGTGGAATATATTGCCAGAGAAAAAGAAGTCTTCCAAATATTAACTGAGGTTTTGGAATATCCTGAAAAGGCCTCAATAAAGAAGAAAAAACAGTTTGTAATTATCATTGACGAGTTTTCTGATATTACTAAATATAATGGAGAAGATGTAGAAAAGGCTATTCGGGCAGTAGTCCAATCTCATCAGCGAGTTGGCTATATTTTTTCCGGTTCGAAGAGATCTGTAATACGTGACATGGTGAAAGACAAAAGGCGAGCCTTCTATCGTATGGGAAGAATTATGGAGTTAACACCCATTCCAAGAGATTTATTCGCCACTTTTATTGAAAGTTGGTTTATGAAAGGAGGATATAAATTAAATGATGGTGCAGTTGATCTAATTTTGGAAAAAGGCCGTGATATACCATACAATATCCAACGGATCGCCCATAATATATGGGAAGAGGCAAGGGATTCCAAACTTATAGGAAAAGCATTGGTAGATAAGGCAATATGGGTGATTATTAATCAGGAGTCTATGAATTACGAAGCGCTCTGGGACGGCATCTCGCAAAAGCAACGAGAACTCCTTATTGCTCTGGCAAAAGATGATCCCGACGGTATCTTTTCCAGGGACTTCATTGATAGATGGCGGCTCGGGGTATCTTCCATCCAGGCCTCGTTAAAGGCGCTGGAAAACAGAGGAATCCTGGATAGGGAAAAACAGGGCAAATACAGATTCGATGATGAATTCTTTCGCCTTTGGATTGTAAAAGGGTCTTAACCTGGAAATTACCC
>QMLT01000171.1 GCA_003646875.1 Deltaproteobacteria bacterium | reverse complement strand
TAGACATAGGAACCCTTTACAGCTCTTTTTAGCCCCAGCAGAGATCTTTCAAGGAGAAAAAGGGAATTTCTATTCTCCATCAAATCATGTTCGGCTCTGGCAATAACTGCCAGCGACCTCATGAGTGCATCAACAGTATACAAGGCAGATGCATTTTTAAGATGATTGCTGAGATCGGAATTTAAAGTATGGCCCATTTTACCCTCTAATTTGAAAAGAAGAATATCTCTGTACCAGCTCCCCCATATTCCCAACATCAAGGCTATGGTATCATCTTTGTCTTCTTTGTTGCTGGCTGAGTTTTTTCTAAAACCAGACAGCTCACGAGCCATATCAATCAACCTATCAGATGACTTGTTAATGACACTATTTAACATAGTTATCCAATTTACCCTGTGAGTGAAAACATTACCCCTTGATAGTTTTTTTGCCCTGCCAAGACTCCCCTCTGAAAGCTTTGCCACAATTTGTGCCTTTTCTCTGGCCATATTTTCTTCTTTTATCAACCAATTTACAACAGCCTCGGTAGGTAGAGGTTTAAAGGCAACCTTTTGACATCGAGAAATAATAGTTGGGAGAAGTTCTCCAGGATCTCTCACATTCAAGATAAAAATGTTATGAGGAGGAGGCTCCTCAAGGGCCTTTAAAAATGCGTTGGCTGCCTCATCAGTCATTTTTTCAGCTGGATCTACAATAATTACCCTGTACCGCTCAAGAGCCGGAGAGAAGGCAAGATGCCTGTTAATCTCCCTGATTTGGTTAATCCCGATTCCTTTTTTGTCCTTATCAGGCTCTATAATTATAAGATCAGGGTGATTTCCATCTATTATCTTTTTGCAGGAACTGCACCTCTTACATCCATCCCCATCAATCGGATCCATACAATTGATTAATAAGGCAAAGGCCTTAGCAGTGGTTGTTTTACCAATTCCCTGGATGCCAGTGAATAGATACGCAGGGGCAATTGTATCGCAGGCTATAATCCTTTTTAAAAAGGTTATTGCCCTGTCTTGACCGATAATTTCCTTAAACGTCTTCATGCTGAATTCTTGGTTAAATAGTTGATTAGTTAAGTCGTTAAGTAGTTGAGTGGTTTGCTTTTTACTGCTCAACCATTTGACTAAACAACTGGTAGATAAGGAGAGATTATTTCCCTGATCTTTCTCGCTACGTGATCTTCATGTAATGTGGCGTCTATAATCTTAAACCTATCTTTATGCTTATGCGCTAAGGCAAGATATCCATAACGTATCTTTACATGGAAATCGAGTGATTTTCTTTCAAATCTATCTCTTTTTTTATCGGTTTTTTCCCTTTTTTCTGTTCTTTTCAAACCTACCTCTGCTGGGCAGTCCAATAGAAAGGTAATGTCTGGCTCACATCCTAAACAAGCCTCATGGTTTAATTGTGCAATTAGTTTCTCATGCTGCCCTAAGGCAATCCCCTGATACACAGTAGTGGCATCATAATATCTATCACAGATAACCCACTTTCCAGCATCTAAGGCGGGTTTAATTACCTCACTTACATGCTGAGCCCTGTCAGCTAAGTATAAAAAAAGCTCGGTTAAATTCGCCATATCAGTATTATGTACATTCAAGAGTATATTCCGTATAGCTTTACCTATTTTTGTCCCTCCAGGTTCACTGGTAACTACTAAAGGGATTCCTTGTTCTTTGAGTATTGCTCTGAACTTAGAAATCTGTATAGACTTCCCGCACCCATCTATTCCTTCAAATGTGATAAACAATTAAGGCTCCTTTTTTAATGTGGTGCAGTATACATAATATCGATAAGGGAATCAAGGGAGATGCGTGGGTGATAAATCAAAATATTGTGCCCTATAGTACGCCTTTCATCTTGCATGTTTTTTAGATAAAATTTAATATTGAAATATTGCCTCTCGGTATCTTCTCAATGAGTCTGTGTATGTTTATTGGCTGCCCATTTTCTGGATCCCTGCGGAGGCAGGCATGACAGGAAATTGGGTATATTCGTCATTCCCGCGCAGGCGGGAATGACGGGAGAACATGCAGGAATGAGGAAAATCAAACATTGCCTTTCAGACAAACAAGCAGATTGCTCTAAATGGATAGTCCCTTATTATAATGTTATCAGGAAGGAAAGAGACCTTGAAATTTGATGAAATCGGAGAATTCGGTTTTATAGAATCCATTAAAAACGAATGCATTACCACTTTGAAAGATGTTATCAAGGGAATTGGTGACGACTGTGCCGTTTTTGGCCCTTACTCTGGCCGGGTCTTGCTCTTTACCACAGATATGCTGGTTGAAGATATCCACTTTGTAAAGGCAAAGATAACCCCATATCAATTAGGCTGGAAATCAATAGCCGTAAATCTAAGCGACATTGCTGCTATGGGTGGAAGGCCGCTTATTCTGCTTATCTCTCTGGCTATTCCTTCTGAAATGGATGTTGAAATAATTCAAGATCTCTACAAAGGCATGAAAGATATATGTGAGCATTACAAGGTTAACATAGTGGGGGGCGATACCGTCGCCTCCCCAGACAAGTTGGTTATAAATGTTTCCCTGATTGGTGATGCAAAAGAAAATGAGGTTCTCTATAGATCTGGCGCCAGAGCAGGAGATAGTATATATCTTACGGGAAATATCGGGGATTCATTTGCCGGGCTTAAAATCTTAAAAAAAGAAATATCTCCCTCCGAGCCTATTGCAAGCCATTTTATTAAAATTCATAATGAGCCAAAACCTTTGATTGAGACAGGAATGGCTATTGCGGCCTCAGGGTTTGCCAATGCTATGATCGATGTAAGCGATGGCCTTCTCTCAGATTTAGGGCATATCTGTAAGGAAAGTGACGTCGGGGCAATACTTTTTCGGAGCAAGGTTCCTCTTTCCTCAGAACTCAAACTACTTGCCTCTCGTGAAAAATTTAATCCTCTTAAACTCGCCCTTTCAGGCGGAGAAGATTATATTTTGTTGTTAACAGTTCCCCAAATAAACATAAAGGATTTTGAAATAGTATGTAAAGATAAAGGATTATTACCTCTTTACCTGATAGGGAAAATAGTTGAAGGAAAAGGTATTAAAATGGTTAATGATGATGGCTCATTAGAGGAAATTGATATAAAGGGTTTCAACCATTTTTCACCCTCATTATTATAATCCTAGCACATAAGGAGCGCTGCCATGACAAGGCCGGATATAGACCCGCGTTTGCCTCTCATCCAGGATGCCGATCTTAGGGGCAAGGTTGTGTTGGTTCGAGTGGACCATAACGTGGTCAAAAATGGGCAAATTCGTGATCCCTATCGCATTGATGCGACTCTGGGCACTCTGTATAACATTGTAGAACGAGGTGGCCGTATAATCCTCATGACGCATGTTGGACGGCCACGTGATAAAGAAACTGGCCGTATTAAGGTTGAAGATAACACTTCAGTCCAACCGGTCGTGGAGTACTTAGAGCGTAAACTGTATACCAAGTTTGTGGTACCCAGATTTCCCGTTGATCCAGAATGGGGAATCAAAGAGATCGACACCTCTATCAACTTGCATATCAGGGATCTTCTTGCTCACAGGATTGGAGGTATCTATTTGCCCAATACTCGCTGGTTTCAGGGAGAAGAAGACACGGGAGAAAAAAGGAAACGCTTTGCCCTGCAACTGGCTGGCCTCGCCGATGTTTTTGTTAATGACGCTTTTGGTTCATGGCAGGCCCATGTGTCCACATTTGACATCACCAAATATTTGCCAAGTTTTGCAGGTTTTCTTCTTCAAAGGGAGCTTATTAATCTCAAGCATGTCCTGGAACCAAAACGGCCCTTTGTCGCTGTGGTCGCTGGAGCTAAATATGATACAAAAATAGGCCCACTCAGAGAAATCTATAAGAAGGTAGATCACCTGATATTGGGCGGAATTATTTACAATACCTTTCTTTGCGCCAAGTACAATATTCGGGTCCGCGGGGTAACCGATTCTGACATTAAGGCGGCCAAAGATCTGGTAACTCAGGACAGTAAGGCAAAGAAAATTGTTGAACTTCCTCTTGTGGTCGAGTCAGACATAATTGACGGACGAATTGAAGGCAAATATCGGATTATTAGCACCAGGGACTTCAAGAAGGGAAACGAATATGGTTACTTCTTGGATGTGGCCCACGAATCGTTCGACACCTCTGGCGTAACAGAAGCTATTGGCTCTGCTAAAACAATATTTGTGAATGCAGTCATGGGCCGTACACCTCACTTTTTTGAGGGTTCAGAGAAATTAGACCGAACTATTGACAAAAACCGCCATGCCCAAAAGTTCTACGGCGGTGGCGATACCCTCCAGGAGTTCAAGATCCTTAGCCCCGGCTTGTACCTGGCTGCTATGGATAGCGCCAGGTATTATTTTTTTACAGGGGGAGGTACTGTCCTTAAAGCCATTGAGGAGGGCACACCCTATGGTCTTGAGCCGGTAAAGGCCTTGATAAAAAATGCAGGGACAGATCCAAAATAACCAGACCTGCTTGTGAAGGATTTCGGCTTCGGAAACATCTATTGCTGTTGTATGCCTGCACACTTGTTTATGAGTAAAATTCATAAATGTTTCAAAATACGATTACTCTCCCTGCTCCGCCATCAATGCATTTCTCCGGATATAGAGACTTTATCTCAGCTTTATGTTGGGTGCAATGGGTGGGACAAATAAGTTGTAAGTCTTTAAATAAATCATATTCATTGAATCCATGTAAACCACCGATAATTGCGTAAAGATCTCCAAACTTCGAAGCTGCTTTAAGAATATGCTCCATCCTTGGATGCGAGCACCCTACAATTACAACTATCCCT
>QMLT01000170.1 GCA_003646875.1 Deltaproteobacteria bacterium | reverse complement strand
ATATAGGGCATTAAATGGTCAATGAAAAACTATCAATTATCAATTTTAAATTGTAAATTTTAAATTGTAAATTATTAACCCTGTTGTCTTCGTGTGGCGGAATATTTACGTACCTTCCAATATATTCCGGATCAATTCCTTCAGCCTGTCTGGATCAATAGGTTTTGTGAGATACAGATCGCAACCACACTCTGCTCTTGTTTCAGCGTTAGGTACTTCGGTTTTCGCAGTTAGCATGATTATCTTTACCGCGCTCATCTCATCATCTCTTTTACGTACTGCGCAGCAGACATCAAAACCTGTCATTTTGGGCATAACTACATCCAAAATCAGAAGGTCAAAGCGCTCTTTTTCCAATATCTCCAATGCCTCCTGGCCCCGCGTAGCAACTCTCACCTCATAACCTGAAGATTTAAGTAGTTCCTCAAGGGCCTCAAGAACCAATATGTCATCATCCACCACCAAAATTTTATGAGACATTGTTTCCTCCCAGTGTCTGATCTTCATCATCTTTCTTGCCACCGGCCAGGTAAACAGGAAGGGTTACAATGAATGTTGTGCCTTTATTCAATTCGCTTTTAACTTCAATTTTACCCTGATGTGCTTCAATAATCCGATAGCTAATGGAAAGACCAAGCCCAATGCCTTTGCCAGAGTCTTTAGTAGTAAAAAAAGGATTAAATATTTGCTCTATTTGGTCTCTTTTCATCCCTATTCCTGTATCGCTGAGTCTGATTTGGACCTGCTTTCCTTTTTTATCGAGATCTGTTTGAATGGCCAAAACCTTTTTCGAACATCCCTCCATAGCATCCCAGGCATTAGAGATGATATTTAATAAAACTTGCTCAATTTGATTCTTATCACCCAAAACATGTGGCAATTTTTCACTTAGTTTGAGACCTACTTCTATTCCCTGATTGAGCAATTGTTGTCGAGTGATTGCCAAGACGGACAATACAGCATCATTAATATCCATGGCAGTGAATTCAAATTCGGACTGCCGAGAAAACTCCTTGAGTTTTTTCACAATATTTTGAATTCTAAGGTTACATTCCTTAAGAAGCCTTATTCTCTTTTTTGTTTCAGGACTATTATCTGTTTGAGTCTCTAATAAATGGAGAAAGGTATCTGATGCCATGAGGGGGTTATTGATCTCATGTGCCACACCGGTTACAAGGTCACCAAGGGCCCTTATCTTAACTGCCTGAATCAATTCCGCCTGTGTAGTAGATAATTTTTCTGAAAGTTTTTTTCTGGCTGTAATATCCTGAAAAACTCCCATAGTACCCACAACTTCACCATATTCGTCATAAAGAAGGGTGTCAGAAGTTCTAATGGAGACAATTTTGCCTCCAATCATCATATCGAATTCATAATCTCGAATGTGCCCGGATTCCCTAAGTTTATTCATGATTTTACGTGCCTGATTAATGCCATCTTTATAATAGATAGATATATGGTTTCCAATAATCTGATGACCTCGTAGTCCAATAAGCTCCTTAAACGCCCGGTTAGCATAAGTTATATATCCCTTAGGATCCGTTGTGACAATGGCATCGATAGAACTTGCCATGATATTTTCCATAAAATTTTTAGATCCTTTAAGCTCTTTTTCCAACCTGAAAAGATTAGGCATATCCTGGGTAATCTCCAGAATCCCTTGAAATTGAGCTTTAGAGTCTTTTAGGCAGGTAATTGTGGAGATTGCCGGGAAGATACGTCCACTTTTATGGCGGCGAGACAGACTCTCTTCGGCCCAACCATCTATCCTCACCCTTTCAATAATCTGCTCAAAGCGATGGGCATTCTGGTCTTCTTTCAGAAAAGTGAGTTCTGACAAACTCTTATCCTTTGCCTCTTCTATGGTATATCCAAATAGGTTGGCCGCACCCTGATTGAAGATGATGATTTTGCCATCAAAATCCGTAACGATAATGGCAGTATGGGTGGCAGAGTCAAGTATGGCATTTAAAAGGCCAGATGAAACCATATTTTTATATCTCTTTTGACCGTTTATATTATCCTGAGACCTACTCTACCCTCTCAGCTACTAACTTATCAACTACACTTGGATCAGCTAAGGTAGTAGTATCACCGAGCTGGTCAATATCCCCGGAGGCAATCTTCTTTAGGATACGGCGCATTATCTTTCCGCTTCTCGTCTTGGGCAGGCCATCCGCCCATTGAAGTTTTTCTGGTGTTGCAATAGGCCCAATCTCTGCTCTGACATGCTTCACCAGTTCGTTCTTTAATTCATCTGATTTTTCCACTCCAACATTTAAGGTGACAAAGGCATAGATGGATGTCCCTTTTATCTCATGCGGGTAGCCGACGACTGCGGCCTCCGCGACCTTGGGATGGGAAACAAGCGCGCTTTCTACTTCTGCCGTGCCCATCCTGTGGCCTGAAACATTAATAACGTCATCTATGCGACCGGTAATCCAGTAATAACCGTCTTCATCCCTGCGTGCGCCATCTCCAACAGTGTATTTTCCTGGAAATTGCACAAAATAGGTCTCTTTGAACCTTTCAGGATCACCGTAAACGCTTCTCATTAAACCAGGCCATGGTCTTTTAATGCAGAGTGCTCCTGAACAAGACCCTTCGAGCTCATTGCCGTCATCATCCACAATGCATGGCTCTATGCCAAAGAACGGTACCGTAGCTGAACCAGGCTTAATATCTATAACGCCAGGAAGGGGTGTTATTAATATCCCTCCGGTTTCAGTCTGCCACCATGTATCTACGATAGGGCATTTGCCTTTTCCAATAGTATTATAATACCACAGCCAGGCCTCAGGATTGATAGGTTCACCAACAGTACCCAGGAGCTTCAGAGAGCTAATATCGTGCTTGTATACATATTCATCCCCTTCTTTTGCAATAGCCCTTATGGCAGTAGGCGCTGTATAGAAAAGAGTAACCTTGTATTTTTCAACCACATCCCAGAATCTTCCGGGATCTGGATAAGTTGGAACACCTTCAAAGATAATGGATGTTGCACCGTTACAGAGCGGTCCATACACTATATACGAATGGCCGGTTACCCATCCAATGTCAGCAGTGCACCAAAAAATATCTTCCTCGTGATAGTCGAAGATGAGCTTATGGGTTACAGCCACAAATACCAGATAGCCGCCTGTTGTGTGCAATACCCCTTTGGGTTTTCCGGTTGAGCCAGAGGTATACAGGATGAAGAGAGGATCTTCTGCATCCATCTCTTCTGGCGGGCAGTCAGCATCTACCTTTGCCATTTCATCATGATACCAGGCATCTATTTTGTCGTTCCAGTTAACGTCAACGTTTGCCCTTTTAACCACAATGTTTGTCTCAACACTTGGGCACTCTTTCAGCGCTTCATCAGCATTGGTTTTGGTGGGAACAGCCTTGGCGCCTCTAAATGTGCCGTCACAGGATATCAGGACTTTTGCCTTACAATCCTGAACCCTGTCACGGAGAGAGTCTGAAGAAAATCCGCCAAAGACTATACTGTGGACTGCGCCAATTCGAGTGCAGGCCAGCATAGTTATAGCGAGTTCTGGAATCATTGGTAAATAAATAGATACCCTGTCACCTTTTTTAACCCCTTTTGCCTTCAGGACATTGGCAAACTTACATACCTCTTCATACAGCTGTTTATAGGTATACTTTCGGTTATCTGATGGATCATTTCCCTCAAAAATAATGGCAATCTTATCACCTCTTTTTTCAAGATGCCTGTCAAGACAGTTATAGGAAACATTCAATTTCCCATTTATGAACCATTTGTGCTCAGGGGATTTATCCCAATCATACTCACAAACTTTATCCCATTTTTTAAACCACGTTACATATTCTTCTGCTATATCACCCCAGAAACCTTCCGGATCATCCATGGAGCGCTGCCACATCTCCTTATATTGGTCCATACTGTTTACATAAGCCCTCTTTTTCCATTCCTCTGTTACGGGGAATATTTTCCCCTCTAGAGATACTTCATTACTCATATCTTGTCCTCCTTTAAATACTTATTTGTTTAATGTGCTTCTTGTTCCTCAGTTATGGTTAATATCATCTCCCAGGAACCATCACTTGATCCAATACGCCTAAAGCCAGTTTTGCGATAAAGTGCAATTGCTATATAGTTTTTTGTTTCCACGCTAAGCCAGATAGTAGAAAGGCTTTCCTGTTTTGCCCAATCAATAACATAAAGGGTTATGGCAGTGCCTATGCCCTGCCTCTGAAAATCCTGATGAATAAAGATAAAATATTCTGCCCAGTTTACTGGCATGGAAAAAAGGCTGGCCTGCCCGATTACCCTGTCCCCATACAATGCAAGAAGATTTGCGCCACGACTAATCATATCTTGAACCCATTCGTGCCTTTTGGTTTTATCGAGGGGGGGAAGCCCCTGAACAGAACCAAGGGGGTTATAGGTATCATACATATTTAGTAATGATGTGAAATATCTTTCCTCATAAGGGATTATGCTAATAAGATGGCCCTTTTCACTCTTTATCGTCTGTGTGGATGAAAAGGATCTCATTTTTCTGCATTATTCAGAATGTGCATTTGATGGTTTTACACGCTTAATGTCTCTCAGAACTCTCATGCCTCCAATATCTGGCATAAGGATGTCAGTCAGGACAATGTCATATTGTTTCTGTATAGCCCAGTCAAGTCCTTCACGGCCTCTCAGTGTAACATCTACATCATAATTCTTATCAGTAAGTATCTTGATAATACTATCTAAGATAGCCTGATCGTCATCAATTACAAGGGCCTTCTTTTTTTCCATGACTTCCCCTCCTTTTGAATAAACTAGTTTATAACCCTTCGAGCTTTTTCTTGCAGGGAATTAT
>QMLT01000169.1 GCA_003646875.1 Deltaproteobacteria bacterium | reverse complement strand
TCCTTATGCTCCTATTGATTACTGTTAAAAGTATTATTTTTATTATGAAAAATCTTTTACCATGTCAATAAAATATCCTTGCAGATAGGAATAAAAAATGACAACATTCCGTAGGTAAATTTTACTCACCTACTCACCCACGAATTGACACAAATGGACACGAAAAAAAATTGCATAGAGATTTATCTCACAAGATCATCAATTTGTGTTCGTGTTTATTAGTGGCTGAGTAATTACAATTTTTCCTGAAAAAAGAAAGGCTAAAGAATAAGTTGAATACCGTCAGTATTGATCATATTATTTCCCATAGCGCTTATCAGGATCTTTATATCTACTATCTTGAAGGATCTTTAAAAAGGGAAGAAGAGTCCCATTTAGGACTTACATTTTTAGGCAACTGGGCTGAGGAAGAAAGCTCTTTTTTATTCTTCACGAAACCATCTAAGGATCTTGTGCAAAGGATAATTGATAAGGACAAACGTTTACGACTGATTGATGAGTTTCATTTTACCTATGAAGAATGGATAGGCGGTAAGGTTATACCGCACAAGGTGTCTCGATTTTTAATCGTCCCTCCGTGGGAAGATCGTCAGCAAGGTGACGGAGAGCTAAAGATGCTGCTGAACCCTGGAGTTGTTTTTGGCACTTCCCTGCATGCAACAACAAGAGATTCTTTATTGGCCTTATTAGAGATATCTGACAAATTGCCATTTTATAGGGTTCTTGATCTTGGAACAGGTACAGGAATACTTGCCATAGGAGCTGCCCTATTGGGAGCAGGAAAAATTGTGGCAATTGATAATAATCCTTTAGCAGTAAAAACAGCCGCCCTCAATGTAAAATTGAATGGACTAGAAGAGCACATCGAAGTAAGAGAGGCTTTAGCAGAAGATATTATAGATACCCCATCTGATCTCCTCATAGCAAATATCCACTATGACATTATTCGAAAACTAATAAAAGGCGTGGGATTTCTGAAGAAACAATATTTTATTCTCTCCGGATTGATGAGGAGCCAGGCAAGGAATATCAGGCTCGAATTAGCACGGTATCCAGTAGAAATTATTCATGAGTGGGATAATGATATGGTGTGGCGTACTATTCTTGGGAGGGTAAAGGGATTTTAGAATGGATAAAAATATTGAGAGCATTCCCAAATTGCATGGATATAATTGTTTTGCTTGTGGAACTGCAAATCCAATAGGACTGAATCTTAGTTTTTACAAAAAGGGAGAGTATGTTTGTTCAGATCTAACCCTTGGAAATAACTATGAAGGATGGGAAAATATGGCACACGGAGGGATAGTATCAACCCTTTTAGATGAGGTCATGTCATGGGCTATGATTTATTTCAAGAGAATCTTCTTTGTTACAAGAAGCATGACAATAAAGTACAAAAATCCCGTTCCATTGCATAGATTATTAACCGTTCAGGGCACAATATTAGAAGGAGAAAGAAGGCGTTTATGCAAGGCTAAGGGATTGATCTGCGATGAGGATAAAAAGATCCTGGTCAAAGCGGAGGCCACATTTGCCATTTTATCAGATAAAGATCTCCATCTAGTGCCAGATAAGTTAAAAAGAGATATGAACAATCTCTTTAAAAAATTTTAATCAAATAATCTAAGCTTTACCAATCAAATACTGATTTTGTGTATGACCGAAGAAAAAATCAGATTCTTATCTAAAAACCTGCACATTGAAGGCCTGGTATGCATACAGGAAGGAGAAAAGGGTGTGGTGGTAACTCATCCTCACCCACTTTATGGCGGCGCTATGTATAATCAGGTTGTGGAGACACTTGTTGAGGTCTATCAGGATAAAGGCTTTTCCACCCTGAGATTTAATTTTAGAGGTGTTGGTGGAAGTGAAGGAAGTTATGACGAGGGAAAAGGGGAGCAGGAGGATGTGAGGTCTGCCTTAAGATATATGTATAAGAGGGGAAAGAGAGATGTTGACCTGGCTGGATATTCATTCGGGGCGTGGGTCAATGCCAAAATTAACTACAATCACTCTCTATGCAATAGGATAGTAATGATTTCCCCTCCTGTTGCCTTTTTAGATTTTTCCTTTTTATCCTTTAACCCAAAAGTAAGGTTAGTAGTCGCTGGTGGTAGAGATGATATTGCGCCAGCAGATAAGATAACGAATGTTATCAATACATGGAATCCTAAGGCCCATTTTGAGGTGATTGAAGGAGCAGACCATTTTTACACTGGCGAAATAGGCTCTCTAAAGTCTGCTTTGTCTCGCCTTATAAGTTGAATTAAAAAATAGTAAATTAGGGCTCAGATTCTCGCAGATATCCGCAGATATTTTCTCAAAATATTAAAAATCCTGATAATCTGCGTCCAAAAGCAAGTTATACTGATTTATTAGAGGGCATACTTTTACAATATATGGGAGGAGAAAAGAATGTATGATCAAATAATAAAGGAAGGGCTGACCTTTAATGATCTTGTTTTATTGCCTGGGGAATCTAAAGTATTGCCAAAAGATATAGACGTTAAAACAAAGCTCTCTCGAAATATTTCTATTAACATACCTATTGTCAGCGCAGCAATGGATACGGTTACTGAATCAGAAACCGCTATAGCATTGGCCAGACAGGGTGGTTTAGGTTTCATACATAAAAACATGGCTATAGAAAAGCAGGCCTTAGAGGTTGAGAAGGTAAAGAAATCAGAAAGTGGTATGATTATTGATCCTATCACTATTGACCCTGAGCAGAAAATTTCAGAAGTACTAATCATTATGGAAAAATATAAAATTTCCGGAGTACCTGTTGTGAAAAAGGGAAACTTAATGGGGATAATAACCAACAGGGATCTAAGGTTTGAAACAAATCTGGATAAGAAAGTTAAAGATGTGATGACCAAGGATAATCTGGCCACGGTACCAGTTGGAACAACCTTAGAAGAATCAAAAAGCATCTTGCATGAAAGAAGAATAGAAAAGCTGTTAGTTGTAGATGATGCAGGAAAATTGAAGGGACTTATCACAATAAAGGATATTGAAAAGATAAAAAAATACCCTCATTCATGTAAGGATCATGTTGGCAGACTGCGAGTTGGTGCAGCTGTTGGTGTTGGACCAGAAAGAGATGAGAGAATTGATAGGTTAATAAATGCAAATGTAGATGTTATTGTTATTGATTCTGCGCATGGACATTCTGCAGGTGTAATAGAGGCAGTAAAAGATACCAAGAAAAATTTCCCAAACCTGGAGCTAATAGCCGGCAATGTAGCTACATCCGAAGGCACGAGGGCCCTTATAGAAGCTGGCGTTGATGCAGTAAAAGTTGGTATAGGTCCAGGTTCGATATGCACAACAAGAATAATTGCAGGTGTTGGTGTGCCACAAATGACAGCTATTATGGAGTGCGCTCAAGAAGCATCAAAAAAAAATATTCCAATTATCGCTGATGGAGGTATGAGATTTTCCGGTGATATTACCAAGGCGATAGCTGGAGGAGCATTATCAGTCATGATTGGAAATCTCCTTGCTGGCACAGAAGAGAGCCCGGGAGAGACTGTGCTTTTTCAAGGGAGAACATATAAGGTATATAGAGGTATGGGTTCTATAGAGGCTATGAGAGAGGGGAGTGGAGATCGCTATTTTCAGAAAATAATAGAAGGAGAAACAAAGTTAGTGCCAGAGGGCATAGTTGGAAGAGTCCCTTATCGAGGACCTTTAGCAGATACTACATACCAGCTTATAGGAGGCCTAAGGGCGGGTATGGGTTATGTTGGTGCGTGCAATATTAAGGAGTTGCAGGCCAAGGCAAAATTTTTAAAGATCACAGCCGCAGGTCTAAAGGAGGGGCATGTGCATGACGTGATTATAACCAAAGAGGCATCCAACTACCAACTTGAATAGAGATTAGATAGTGATCAAAGACCATGCTTACAGAAAAGGGATACATCCCAAGGACCTGATCTTATTCAGGGTTTTGATCAAAGAAACTGACCTCCTGGTCAGCGCTTCCAGGGATCTTAGCAAACAGACCAGAGATAGAGTACATCACTATCGAAGGCAACTGGAAGATTATATAAAGACAAAACCAGATTTTTTCTACACCCTTCTTCCTTATCCTGAAGATTGTTTTGCCCCTGAGATAATAAGGGAGATGATTTCAGCTACGAGAATCTTTGATGTAGGGCCAATGGCAGCAGTAGCAGGTACAATAGCTCAGCTTGTTGGCAGAGACCTTCTACAATATACTCAGGAACTTATTGTTGAAAATGGTGGGGATATCTTTATGAAAACCGAAAGACCTGCTACAGTTTCCATCTTTGCTGGAAGCTCAAAGTTAAGCGATAAGCTCGGTATTGTGATATATCCAGAGCAGATGCCAGCGGGCATCTGTACCTCCTCAGCTACTGTGGGGCATTCCCTTAGCCTTGGAAGCGCTGATTCAGTCTGCGTTATATCCAGCAAAGCATCAATCGCCGACGCTGCAGCAACAGCGCTTGGAAACAGAATAACCAATCAATTTAAGCTTAAAAAAGAAATTGAATCAATGAGGCAATTCAAAGATATTAAAGGTGGGGTGGTAATCATTGGCAAAAAAATGGCAAGCTGGGGAGAGATCGAATTGACAACAACAAATTAGGACGCAGATTCTCGCAGATACACGCAGATTATAACTTTTTATTTCTTAATCCAAAAAATCCACGTTAACCTACCCGCCGTCTGGCGGGTGGGTCTGCGTCCAAAATGGGCCTGCTATGCTATTAAATTAGTATTACAGAAACTGGCGTATTCATTACCTTCCAACCAACAACCTTAAATGATAACTTCTCAATAAGTTGGGGTATCTGTCGGGCAATAAGGCACAACAAGGCCTACATAAAGTCAGGGAGCAT
>QMLT01000168.1 GCA_003646875.1 Deltaproteobacteria bacterium | reverse complement strand
CCCAATACATAGAGTTTAGGGATATGCTCCCGAAGTCCAAGGTCGGAAAGCTCTTGAGGAGAGAGGTAAGGGACGAGGAGCGGCGAAAGATAGAGAAGGAGGAACAGTAAGCCCGGATAGATCCCTATCGAATTTTATATCCCCCAATACCTATCAGTTATGAAGAATCACGAGGGATCACGCAATGATTCTGAGTGAAATCCAAAAAGGGGCCGGGGTTAATCCCCTGGCCCCTTCATAGTCATTTTTTGCAGCAGTTATGGAATCTGCCCGCCGATAGTGATCCAATCATTATTGGGCTGATCTCCCGTCTGGAACCAGACGCCGTCACTCGGAAGGATGAGGATGAGGTTATTGTTACTGTCAGTAAGCCAGCCGTTCCAAGGATCGTTTCTGACGATACTTCCCCTAATCGGCGTGGGATTTCCATTAGAATCATACTGTGTCCCAGTCCAGGTATCATTTGTGTTGTCCACCGTGACGTCTCCGTAACCCCCGTCGTCATCATTAAAATGATATGTGCCTCCCAAATTTTCATTAGCGATATCCTGCTTTTTTACACCCACCAGAATGCCGGGGCCGGCGCCCAAACCGGGACGGTCTTTCAGGTCTATGATTATCACCTTTCCCCCTGAGCCAGACGGTAGAAGCATTGCCGTGCCAATTGTGGCACCTCCAGAGGTAACGGTGATCCGCCCGTTGCCCTGATCCGTCCAATTACCCTGGTCAGTGTGCTCGCAAGGATTAGTTGTCTGGTCATCAATATCTCCTCTGTCGCATGATTTCCACGTGCCGCTCGTCTCTATCTTAAAGGTGCCGTAATATGATCTATATTCTGAAGTACATGCTCCTGCTACAAGAGGATCAGGGCATTCGAATGTTATATAATTATAGGTGCCTGCTATCTCGGAAGCTGTATAGTTTGTTGTCAGCGCAGGCACACCAGCAAAGAGCATGGTCGTTTCAGTACCGCCTACATTAACATCTGCTCCACCAACAATCAGTGTATTGGCCAGCAAAATCACATTGGTTTTCGGGTCATTAGAAGGTGTGTAGGTGCCGTCTTGGTTCTGGGTGAGGGTGCCGCTGCCTTGGGTACCGGCAAGACCGAAGTCACTTTCAACAATCGTATAAGAATAGGTCATGGGCGAGACGCTCGTATCTATGGTATAGGTAAGCAGGTCTCCAATGGTACCGCTTGAGTTAAAGGTAGTAGTTCCTTCTGTGGTGCTGGTGGAAGTGCCATCCCCTCCACCACCGCCGGTACCCACGATAGTAAGCAAGCCCAGGGCCACGACACCTACTAGGCAAAGGTAGGTTAGATTTTGATAAACGATTTTCTTGGCTTTTTCATGATATTTCCCTCCTATTATTTGTGGTTAATAATATAACGTATGCTACTACCGCACCTAAGGCAATAGCGATCAAATCTGCGATGTCAAAGGTTCCCTGTTTAAAGTAGTTCTCGGTGTTTTCCAGGAACGGTATTGCCTTAAACCAGTTGGGGATTATTTCTAATGGCATCGCATTATATTTTTGGAATATCTCAAATAAAAACTCAACGGAAAACTAGCTTATGCAGACGATAAGGGAGCCTTTTTTTGGCAAGAGAGAAGACCTGCTGTAAGCAAGATAAATGAAAATACATGAAGAAGATCAGGCAGGCTGTTGCCGATAACGCCGAATACATTCGGGAAGGTGTTATAAAGGCTTACATTAATCTTGCTGAAATAGATAAAATAGGTTGCCTCTGGAGGTCTGTCAATTAGATATACAAAAGTCCCAAGGGATAATCCAGCTACCCCAATCAATATTTGGAGGCCATTTATGTGATTGTTTTGAATTTTGCGCACCCGTGTAATCTATCTTGTAAATCGATATTATTTTAATAAAACAAAAGGACATTTGCAATATGTTTTAATCCTGTCTATCTTCTCTCCGCTCAAGCTTCCTCCGTCATTGTAACCTCAGCGCCATATGTGGTAAAAAAATTGATAATATGTTGAAAGTCATAGTAAAAACAAGGGATTAACATGCATTTTACAGGCGCTGAGTTGACAAAAAAATAGGTATCTTTAAGATATTTATGTTATAAATGAAACTAACTCATTATAGCCTTACATTATGCCAGTTTATGAATATGCAGGACTTGATAGCTCTGGGAAGACCCTGAAGGGAATCCTTGATGCAGACAGCGCAGTGGCAGCGCGCCAGAAGCTCCGGGCCTCGGGCGTCTTTCCGGTTGAGGTAAAAGAGACATCTTCCAGACCCAAAGACGGAACCTCAAGTGGTCTTTCTTTCTTTGCTCTTTTTCAGCGTGTTAAACCTGGAGAGGTTTATGCTATAACGCGGCAGCTTTCTACGTTATTAGGCGCCGGGGTTCCCCTTGTTGCCTCATTGGATTCTCTCATAGCACAGAAATCCAATCCCCTTCTTAAAAAAATCATTGCTCAGATAAAGGAGTCGGTCAATCAGGGTAACAGCCTGGCCTTCTCTCTATCACAACATCCAAAAATATTTTCAAATTTCTACATTAATATGGTTCGCTCTGGCGAGGCTTCAGGATCTCTTGATATAGTTTTGGCTCATCTGGCAGAATTTGGCGAGAATCAACAGGCCTTGAGAGGACGCTTTAAAGCCGCCCTTGCCTATCCAGTATTTATGTCCTTAATTGGAACTGCTGTCCTGTTTTTCCTTATAACCTTTATCGTGCCTAATATTACAAAAATATTCACTGAGATGCATCACGCGCTTCCTTTGCCTACAATAATGCTCATAAATGTAAGTAATTTTTTACTTTCTTTCTGGTGGCTTATCTTGCTGGCTATGTTTAGTGGTATTATACTATTAAAGTATAGTAAAAAAAGGCCAGGCGTTCATTACATTTGGGATAAACTCAAACTTTGTATTCCTGTCCTTGGTCCTATAAACCAACAAATTGTCATTGCTCGATTTGGAAGGACATTAGGCAGTCTTCTTCAAAGCGGTGTATCACTTTTATCCGCCCTGCGGATAGCGCGAAACATTGTGAATAATGTTCTGATTGCCGAGGCCCTTGATAAGGCTGAGGATGAGATTCGGGCAGGCAAAAGCTTGGCCGGGTCTCTCTCGCAAAGCCGATGGGTTCCCTCCATGGTTGTGCAAATGATATCTGTAGGCGAGCAAAGCGGGGAGCTGGAAAGCATGTTGAATAAGATTGCGGACACTAACGAAAGAGAGGTAGAATCGCGCATCATCGCATTGACCTCAATGCTCGAGCCAGTTATGATTTTAATAATGGGTTTGATTGTTGGATTTGTTGTTATTTCTATATTGCTCCCCATTTTTGAAATGAACCAGATGATCGGATGAAAGGCTTGAATTGGAGGCATTATGGTACGATGTACATTTGCTGATAGAAGGGGTTTTACCCTGATAGAAATTATGGTGGTTATGGTTATTCTTGGCATTTTGGCCGGACTCATTATTCCGAGAATAATGGGCAGACCGGAAGAGGCTCGGCGTACTAAGGCCCGGATTCAGATTGAGAGCATTGAGACCGCGCTTAAATTGTACAAGTTGGATAACGGCTCTTATCCTACTACTGAACAGGGACTGCAGGCCCTTGTAGAGCCCCCTTCGGTAGGCAAACTTGCCAGTGCCTGGAGAGAGGGAGGATACCTTGAAAAAGGAAAGGTTCCAAAAGATCCATGGGGCAACGAATATGTTTACCTTTGTCCTGGCATCCATGGCGATTACGACCTTGTATCATATGGGGCTGATGGGGAAACAGGTGGTGAGGGCAAGGACATGGATATTAATAACTGGGAACTGGAATAGTTTGTTTCCTTCAGGAAACCCCTAAACACAATGAACCGAACAAACACCCCAAAAGGCTATACCTTAATTGAGCTGACAGTAGTCGTGTTCTTGATCGGTGTAATGCTCGCTGTTAGCATCCCCAGGTTCCGATATTCCTTAATAACAGATAACCTCAAATCTACGACACGGAGGATTGTTGGCCTTATAAAAGGCTTAAGAAACGAGGCGATTCGAGAGCAAAAGATTTATCTTCTGCATTTTGATATTGGATCAAACCAACTTTGGATTGATTTTGATGACATAACCAGAGAAGAACGAGAGATGGCTCAGGAAAAGGCCTTCCGTTTGCCCTCGGATGTTCGGATTATGGATGTTTGGACAAAGGGAAAGGGAAAGAGGGTAGATGGAGAGGTAGTCATCAGGTTTAGCAAGAAAGGGTATGTCGAGCAAACAGTAATCCATCTTGGGGCAGAGGACGGCAGGGAGTTTACTCTCCTCTTAAATCCTTTTCTTGCGAAGATAAAGAGCTACGATAATTATGTGGATATCTATTAGTGAACTAAAGTGCCTAAAGTTTAAAGTGCCTAAAGTTAGAAAAAGTTATAAACGAATAAAAAAAATCGGAAAGATTCAGCCTATAAAACAAAGGGGTCGTTTCATACCTTTAGGCACTTATTACTTTAGGCACTTGCAGTCTGGTTTCACGCTCCTTGAGGTGATGATTGCCATTGCCATTATTGCAATCACCCTGGTGGCTGTTTTTGGGTCACAGTCTCAAAGCCTGTCACTTGCCAATGAGGCCAAATTCAGTACAACCGCTGCTCTCCTGGCCCAGAACAAAATGGCTGAGTTTGAGGCAGTAAATCCTGAGGATCTGACCTCAGATTCTGGTGATTTTGGAGAGAATTTTCCAGATTATCACTGGAATCTCACAGTAAGTGATGTTTCATTTATTGGTACAGATGAGGTTTTGGACTATCTCAAACGAATTGACTTGAGTATTTTTTATGGTGAACATAGCCAGTATCAATACAGCCTCAGGCTTTATCGGTTCGTGCCCAAAATCGAAAGTTAAAGTG
>QMLT01000167.1 GCA_003646875.1 Deltaproteobacteria bacterium | reverse complement strand
TCCATAGAGACTATACTGTAATTGGCAACCAGGTAAATGTTGCAGCACGGCTGGAGTCAAAGGCCAAACCTGCCGAGATCTTAATAAGCCAGAGAACATATAGCAAGGCCAAGGGCATTGCTACTTTTGAAGAGGCCGGCACATTTAATCTAAAGGGGATACATTCGCCAGTTGCAGTATATAGGGTGCTATATAAGTAGTGTCTGACCGAAAAATATATTATCATAGTACTTGACAACATCAGTTATATCTATATAATTGGTTACAAGAAAAGACTATTTAGGAGGTCATATGGAAAGGTCTATTGTAACTGTTGCAGAAGGAAAAAAAAGTTTTAGCCGATTAATCAATAATGCCCTTGAAAAAAGAGAAGAAGTCATTGTGACCAGGAGGGGAAAGCCTGTAGTGGTGATGGTCCCTTATGACGAATACAGGCATTCCAAGAGGATAGATGGCTATAGAAAGATTATGCAGGCAAGAGCAGTCTTTTTGAAAGCAGATATCTCCGCAGATGAAATTTACAAGGAATCGAAAAGGCAATTGGAGGAAAAAGATTGAAACGGACTGTCATAGACGCAAGTGTGGTTTTGAAATGGTATCTTGCTGATGAAAAGCACGGTGAAAAGGCCCTGGGTTTCCTTAACGGATATATATCAAATGAATTAGACATCCTTGCGCCCTCATTATTAGAATATGAGGTCATTAATGGCCTAATCATAGCGAGGAAGACGGGAAGAATTGAAGAGCAAACAGTCTTTACTGCCATTGATGGATTTTTGGGCTTAGGGATTGAGCTAAAAAACCTATCCATATTTTCTACCAGAGTATTACATTATTGTAAGGTTTATAATAGATCTGCATATGATGCCAGTTATTTAGCGCTTGCAGAACAGGAAGGAATTCCTCTAATCACTTCGGATAGAGTAATGTATAATGCAGTGCGAAATGACCTTCAATGGGTAAAGTATTTGGGTGATATTTAGGGTTTATATAGTATGACATGAACAAGAAAGGAAGAGAAGATTGCCCAATGCATCTTATTTTTTCCAAATTAGGGCATTACCAAATTTTTCAAAACTCACCAGTTCTTTTCAGCAGTGAAGCATAAACAACCTCAGAGAGTTATCGCGCTAGCCATAGAGACAAAATTTCCTCTATAGTACTTTGCGACCTTCTTTCTTTGCTCTCTTAGCTCCTTTATCTCTTCCCCGCCTCGCGTTGCGAAGCATTGCGGGCAGGCCTGCTCGGTCTCCGGCCTCCGGCCCGTATGGGCCTACGCCCCGGAGGGCTCACCTTGCTCATTCCACCACCCTCCCTTTCAGTTCATCTGAGCAGAGGAGAGCACGGAAATCCTTTTTTAGAGGCATTACAAATATCATCTTTGGGGTTGTTTTATAACTCTTACCCTTGCGCACAAGACCCTCGCCTGTGGTCATGCCCAGATACTGCCAGTTGGCCGCCTTATAACAACTTCCGTGGTAATATTTGGGGTCCACAAATGTCTCTAGGAGGATAGGGCTATATCCCCAGCGCTTAAGCCAGTCATCCTTTACACGCCGGGCAGCCTGTCCCAGAATGTGACTGGCAAGATTCTTGACATGAACCCAGGGAAAAATCAAAAACCGGCTGTTATTTATAACCCAGGCCAGGTTCCTCAGCCGCTGTGTTTCAGTCCAGCCTATCCACTCGTCTCTAACCCTGATGGCCTTAGCTGGCCCTGCAAACATCAGGCACCCCAGAAAACCACACTCAGATACCACAAAATATCTTAAAAAATATCCAAAGGGCTTCTTATAACCCAGATAGTGGTAGCGCGATACGTATTCATTCCACAAAGCAGTCTTTTTTCTGTCATTGACCGCCTCAACCCTTACAGGACCTAATTGCCTTAATGCGCAATTAATATCACCGGTGGAATCTGTCCTGTTTGTTAAGGGGATAGGTTTCTGAGCTCTATTCCTTTGATATTCCTCTCTCTTTGCTGGAAGCTGTATTAAACCATCCTCTTCCAGTTTCTCCAACAGCTTCATGCAGGCATCCAGCTTATAGCCTCCAGAGGGCGTAAACCATTCCAGATGCTCGCATATGGTTGCAGTCAGTTCCGAAAGAGGTAGGTTTGGGAATGAGCAAACGGTTTCTTGGATTTCAGAAATTTCTTTAACGGTTATTTCTCGACCAGATTGAAAAACTGACCCGTCTTTTTTTTGATTCATAGCGTGATACCTCCTTATAGACTAATCCAGCGCTATACCTATCAAATTCTTTTTTGTTTGTCTATCTTTTTGCGATAAAAGATATTTTTTCTCCCGCAGAAACACACAATATAGTTAACTATGCTGATATGTGGTTCAGGGGTGATGAATGGGTTAAAGGGCCGACAGGCAGATAGACATAAAAAAAGGGCATTGTTGCTTGAACAATGCCCTTTTCATAATGAGACTGTTACACCTTTTCAGGTGTTTACTTTTTCTTCTGGCTTTCCTCTTTGACCTCTATCTTCCTTGCCTCGCTCGCTTCAGCCTTTGGGAGGGCGAGCTTTAACACACCATCTTTGTATGTTGCGTCTAATTTATCTGTTTTAACTTTCTCGGGAATTCGGAAACTCCGCCGGAATGAACCGTAATGCCGCTCAACCCGATGGTAATTTTTATCCTTATCTTCCTTCTCCTGTTTCTTTTCGCCTTTAATAGTAAGAATTCCATCTAATAGCGTGATATCAAGTTCTTTGGCATCGATTCCCGGAATTTCACCAGTAATTATATATTCATTTTCTGTTTCAGATATATCAAATGCTGGTACTAACATTCCCTCTTCACCGAAAAAATCTGGAAGTTCAAGGTCATTGAAGAATCGGTCGAATACACCTGCACCAGGGAGCAAAGACAGAAAACCGTCCCTCTCTGGTACTAATTGTAGCATCCTTGTCATATCTGCCACCTCCTTTATTAGTTTCTCGGTCGACCTGTCGTTTGATATAAAGGTAATCATCATCGCTATTAATTCAAGGGGGAAAGAGGGGTAATTTTAGCTTAATGTAGATTGAAAAAAGTAACGCAGGTTATCCGCTAACAGACTCTATACATTGGCTCTTGAAGGTGCGTTCTTCTGCAGCGCGGGCATCGACTTGGGCGGGTGAAGCGCCTTCGGTCTTTAAACACATATCCACATGCGAAGCAGCAGGAAGGCCGGATAATTACCTTTTTTCTTTGAGCTGCTAAAGAGCGTGCAATATGAGGAAGATGCTCACAAACCTCTTTTTCCTGAATTCCTATCGCCTGGGAGAGTTCCCTGGCGCTCATATCATTTTCGCTTAAAAGGGCGATTATCTGCTGACGAGTTGTTTTTATATTATCTTGATGTTCTTTTTGGTTCATTTGGCAGGGTTTATTTTAACGAGCCTTAGAGAATGAAGGAGTCATGATTGGATTGATAATCATGAATAGGATATTGGTGTTATATTTTCATAATTTTACTATTCACGAAATATTCAAATGTATAACCAGTTATTTCTCCGGCTTTTTTATGTGGAATGGGCATCAATCGTGCTGAAAGTGGTTTATTTAGCTTTATGGCAAGAGACGCAATATCTAAGAGGAGAGCATACAGTTTATCCTCAGAGACATCTCCTGGTAATGGGATGGTATCGAGGCCGGTTCCACAGACCGATGAGTAGAGCAATAAATCTGTGAGATTATACGTTTCTTCAGTGTTTCTTTTGGCGAGCCCGTAATCTTCAAGAACTGGCAACATCAAACCAGAATAACCACATTTTTTAATATCTAAATTTCGAATAGTTTCAGTTATCACCCGTGCTATAGTAAGTGTTCCAACTTCCCCAAATTTACCTAATCCTAACTTTTCAAATGCATACGCAATGCTCTCATCTGGCTTTATAGATGTTGCAATTGAAACATCGATTCCATCGTATTGTATTTTCTCTTTCTTACTTATTTGCTCTGCGATGTTCTCTATTTTCTTGAATTCTTTCAAAAGAATCTTTTTAAGAAAATGGGCTGCTTTTTCAATAGTCTTAGCCTCGGAAAACGCTTTATACACCAAATCACTGTTTTCTGTTCCGATTGCAAAAGAAGTTGGCCCCTTATGATAGGCTGCCGGATAAAAAGGACTACCCGGCTCTGTATTAAAGATAGCTGCAAACCTCAGATTCGCAAAACCATCCTCCTGTATAGTTGACAGCCTCTTCATTACTTTTGCGGTTTGCCTTGCTAATGTGTAATTTATAGTTTTACTATCAGAAACAAGGGTTGTGCAAAACATGACAGAGGTGTTTTGTATCATGTCATAGATTACAGGGATGAGTTTTGGATCAAATGTGGTGCCAATGTTGAAATAATCGAGGCTATATTTATGCACAAGAGTCTCTAACTTTTTTACTAATCTGATAATCTGATTCTTCGATTCAAAATATTCCTCCCAGGGTTGTGTAGCTACTCGTACCGTTTGAACAGCATATCCATTGCTCTCAAATGTCTCCTTTGAGTTGTTTGTAAAATCAGCAAGTTGTCTGATTTGTTTCTCTTTTACAGGGGCTTCAAGATTAAAGCCTGTGGTGATTGTTCTTATTTTCATTATTGGAATTAAAAAGTATCTTTTGTGTAAGGTTTCGTTATCTAAAGTGCATATAATGAAAGAACTAATTAATCAAGGGCATTTTATTATATACACTGCAATTCAGACACTAGCGAGTCCCACCCCGCAGACTCACTCCATGCGGCTGTAAACCCGCGGCGGGTCGTTATTTGACCAGTCCATAGTTCTGCCTAAAGTCATCCCCAAAATTTTTTTAGAGGAGATCCATTTTTTTCTTGCATTTTGCGCAAATATCTTTATGCTGATTAATCTATGAGCATAAAGACACACTCGG
>QMLT01000166.1 GCA_003646875.1 Deltaproteobacteria bacterium | reverse complement strand
TCAATAAGTTGATGAAATTCAGGTATATTTTCATCAGACCTACATCTTAAAGGAGATGGAATAAATCCTCCATCCCCTTTGAATAAGCACAGTTATCTTTTCTTTTAGCCTGTATCTAATAATTGCCTTTTTAAAATCTTCCTTTGTGTTGACTGAAAGATCGTTTATTCCCCTAATAATATCACCTGGTGCCAGGCCAATACTGTCTGCCTGGGAACCTTTTTTAATGGCCGCAATAACCAGGCCTTCTTTCTCATTCAGCCTGTATTTTCTGGCCAGGGACCTATTCAATTCGTCAACCCTGAAACCAAGACGTTCAAATGCCAGATCAAGGGCGAGATCAGGTGGGAAGGAAGCAGCTTTTATCTGTATCTTTTGTTTTTTCCCATTTCTGAAAAAGCCTAGATGAATTATTTCATTCGCAGTATGCTGAGATAAGTGGTCATAATAATCGCGACTTGTTTTGATCTTGCTTTTTTGGATCTCTGTAATGACATCTCCTCTTTTAAGGCCCTTTTCTTTTGCAGGGGAGCCAGCAAGAATCTCTGTAATCAGGGCGCCATATTTTACAGGTAAGTGGAAATAATCGATTAAGTTTTCATTGAGATCCTGAACGGTGATACCAAGCCAGGCGGTATGAACCCTGCCATAATTTATAAGGTCGCTCACAATCGCCTTTGCCCTGTCTATAGGTATGGCAAACCCTATGCCCTCAGCGCCGGAATAGATGGCTGTATTGATGCCGATTAGTTCGCCATTGATATTAAGAAGAGGACCACCACTGTTTCCAGGATTGATAGAGGCATCTATCTGGATAAAATTATGATAAATACCGCTTTCTGTCCTCACAGATCTATTTAGGGCGCTTATCACCCCGGTTGTTACTGTGTGAGAGAGACCAAATGGATTGCCTATGGCTATGACGGTCTCTCCTATCATAAGGTCATCTGATCTACCCATGGTAATTGATGGTATCGGGGTCTCTGTCTCAATTTTTAGCACGGCCAGATCTGATTCCGGGTCAGTTCCCACTACTATAGCCTCGAATTCCTGCTGGTTAGCTAAAGTAATTGCTATCTTAGAAGCCCTTACGATAACATGGTGATTTGTCAGGATATACTTGTGAGCGCTATCAATGATAACACCGGAACCAAGGCTATTTTTAACATACTGTCTTTTTTGGGGCTCAAAAAAATCCCTGAAAAATCTATTAAAGAAATCATCATTTTCCTGGGGAAAAAAGGGGTTAGCGCGTCTCTCAACTAATTTGCTGGTGCTAATGTTGACCACAGCAGGGCTTACCTTCCTGACAGCCCTTACAATAGGATTCTCCCTTGAAGAGACTTGATCTCCCAGGCTAAGAGGAGGAAAAAGCAGAAAAGAGAGTAAAAAAACACAAAACAGTCTGAAACTAAATTTTACGGGCATAAAATTATCATAGCTCCTAAACGCCTAAATTCCCAATTTAAAATTCCTCAATTCCGCAATCCCTAAATTCCATAGTTCAGCATTGTATTGCTTTCGTAAACACTACCTTTCCATCCTCTACACCAACATTAACACTATCTCCATCTGCTATATCGCCACTCAATATCTTTAATGCCAGCTCATTCTCAACGTGATGTTGTATCGCCCTTTTGAGTGGCCTGGCGCCATAGATAGGATCAAATCCAATATCGGCTAAAAATTCCCTTGTCCCGTTTGTCAATTGGAGGCTTATCTTATGATCCAGAAGCCTTTTTGTTAACTGGTCAATTTGTATATCAACGATTTGTTTTATCTCTTCCTTGCTGAGGGAGTTAAAGGTTATTATTTCATCAATCCTGTTTAAGAATTCTGGTTTAAAGGTCGCCTGAAGCATTTCCATGACTCCGCTGGTCATTTTTTCTTTATCCTTACCAGCAAACTCCTTTATTATCTGACTTCCAATATTAGATGTCATGATCAGGACCGTATTTTTGAAATCCACAGTCCTTCCTTTACCATCGGTCATCCTTCCATCATCTAAGATCTGGAGAAGTATGTTGAAGACATCCGGGTGAGCCTTTTCTATCTCGTCAAAAAGAATTACCGAATAGGGATGCGTCCTGACCGATTCAGTGAGATATCCCCCTTCATCGTAGCCAACATATCCCGGTGGCGCCCCTATCATTCTCGCTACCGAGTGCTTCTCCATATATTCGGACATATCTATCCTGATCATGTATTGTTCATCGTCAAAGAGAAATTCCGCAAGCGCCTTGGCAAGCTCAGTTTTACCTACACCAGTCGGACCAAGGAATATAAATGAGCCTATAGGACGGTTTGGATCTTGAAGCCCTGAACGCGCCCTTCGAACCGCATTAGAAACTGAGATTATAGCATCTTTTTGTCCTATAACCCTTTTTTCAATCCTCTCCTCCATCTTGAGGAGCTTATCTCTTTCACCCTCCAGCATTCTCTCTATTGGAATACTCGTCCATTTGGATACTACCTGTGCAATATCCTCGCTGTCTACCTCTTCTTTTAGCATCTTTTTTGTGGACTGAAGCTCAGTAAGCTGGCTGTTTTTCTCTTCTAACCTTTTTTCCAGCTCCAGGGCAGTGCTATATCTGAGTTCCGCCGCCTTTGCAAGATCGCCCTGCCTCTCGGCAAGTTGTGCCTCTGACTTTGTGGAATCTATCCGTTCTTTTATTTCCCGTATCTGACCAATAATCTCTTTTTCTTTTTGCCAGTGACTGGTCATTTCATCTACCTGACTTTTGAGGCCTTTCAGTTCTTCATCTATCCTTTTTAGACGTTGTTTTGAGGCATTATCTGACTCTTTTTTAAGCGCCTCTCTTTCGATCTCAAGCTGGGTTGTTTTCCTTCTCAGGTCATCTATCTCAGAGGGAAGGCTATCTATTTCTATCCTTAGTCTGCTCGTTGCCTCATCAACCAGGTCGATTGCCTTGTCAGGGAGAAAGCGATCACTGATATATCTGTTGGAAAGTACCGCAGCAGAGACAAGGGCAGAGTCTTTAATCCTGACACCATGGTGGACCTCGTATTTCTCTTTTAGACCACGTAGTATAGAGATAGTATCTTCCACGCTCGGTTCTGAAACGATAATTGGCTGAAAGCGTCTCTCCAGGGCTGCATCCTTTTCTATATGCTTTCTATATTCTTTGATTGTTGTGGCGCCCACACACCTGAGTTCACCTCGCGCCAGGGCTGGTTTCAGCATGTTAGATGCATCCACAGCTCCCTCGGCTGCCCCCGCGCCTACCAGGGTGTGAAGCTCATCGATAAAAAGAATAATGGAACCTTCTGCCTCTATCACTTCCTTTAGAAATGCCTTCAATCTATCCTCAAACTCGCCCCTGTATTTTGCTCCTGCAATTAATGCGCCCATATCAAGCGAAACTACTCTTTTATCTTTTAATGTTTCTGGAATATCTCCGTGAACAATTCTCTGAGCCAGGCCTTCAGCAATAGCAGTTTTGCCAACCCCGGGTTCGCCTATTAAGACCGGATTATTCTTGGTTCTTCTGGAGAGGACCTGGATTACTCGTCTGATTTCATCATCTCTTCCTATAACTGGGTCAAGTTTATCATTCTGAGCCATGGCAGTAAGGTCACGGCTAAAGCGTTCTATGGCATTGTATTTATCTTCTGGGTTTGCGTCCACCACCCTCTGGCCACCTCGGATATCTATGAGGACCTTCAGGATAGTATCCCTTGTTAATCCATGTGAGGCTAAAATTTTAGATGCCTTTCCTTCTTTATCTTCGATGATTGCAAGCAAGATATGCTCTACACTTACATATTCATCCCGCATCTGGCCAGCCTCTTTTAAGGCCTGGTCAAATACCACTTTTGATCGAGGAGAGATATAGGCATCCCCATATCCCGTTCCACTCACTTTAGGCAATTGATCTAATGCCTTTATCAACTCCTGAAGAACAACATCCTCCTTGATACCTATCTTTCCGAAAAGGGATGGAATTACACCCTCTCTCTGTTCCAAAAGGGCATAGAGAAGATGTTCTGGCTCTATCTGTTGATGCCCTTTTTTGGAGGCAATTTCTTGAGAATTCTGGATTACCTCCTGGGCCTTTAGTGTAAATTTATCAAATCGCATAATATTTTTCCTCCTTACTTATCATTCTTATCATATAAAAGGTAAGAATTGCCTGGAGGATTGTCAATGCTGCTTCAATCACTTTCATACAACCGGATAGGGCAAAAAAACACCAATGCATTCAGGGCCTGGTTCTGTATAGGCAGTGACACTTCCTTGTCAACAGTCAGATGCGTTAAGAATATTTCTGTATTCGATTCGTCATTTATTAGTTCTTCTTCACTCCCGATATGTTGGGATCAGGCAAGCAGTTTCTAATCCTTCCTGGATATTGACATCCAATGCTCCCACTGATATTATTTCTATAATGATACTGCGGTAAGGTGAATTTGTCTGAATATATACTCAATATTGTCCTATCAGGGCAAATTTGCTTGTCAATCAATGACCGGATGAAAATTAAGGAGTTTGAATGGGCATATTGAAAAGAAAAAATTGTTTCTATGACACGAGTCGTTTTCGACAGCCCCAGATTCGTATTTATCACAAAACGGGAAATGGGAAACAAATGCCCCGGTACTTATTGAAATGTGGATGTTGTGACGAAAAGCTGTAAATATACTACTCAGATGATGGTCTTGAGATCGGCGGTGTAAATGGGGCAATAGAGGATTGGCGAGAAATCTTGTTTCCGCTTTTGCTTATTGAGCAGAAGGGTGATAAGCTGATGAGGGTCAAATGGTTAAGTAGTGCACGAGTTAATTTTAGGCCTGCCCTCAATGCTCTCGCTCGCGAGGCGGGCGGGCATTTTTCGCACTTTAGTTCACTTTAGGCACTTTCATATAAACGTATATTGGGCAGCAGTGAATTTGTAAACAAT
>QMLT01000165.1 GCA_003646875.1 Deltaproteobacteria bacterium | reverse complement strand
TAGCCTGCAAAATAAGAAGGTTCCCAATTTTTATATCCTTCCATAAACTCACTACTCTTATTTTAAAGGATTTGTTGAGAGTCAACCAGAGACCATCATTTTAGAGATCATAATTGACACATACACCTAATTTCTCTATACTCCTCCCTTCAAAAAGCAGGCTTCTATTGCTTATTAATTCTGAAAGACATCAGTGATGAGGCTGCAAACATGAAAAGCTTTTTATTATGGCTCGTTCTGTTTTCTGTCCTTGTTTTTATCCGCCCTCTTGGTCTTATGGCTGAGGATTGGCTGTCTATGGCCGATGGCCTCTATGAGCAGGGGGGAGTAGAAAACTACAGACGTTCTATTGATGTATACCTCAAGGCCTTGAAAGAAAACCCTAATGATTACGAAGCCAACTGGAAATGTGCAAGGGCATATATGAAATATGCTGAAGAGGCAAAGAGGCAGGCCATTGAAGGGTGGAAAAAAATCTGTGCAGAGTATGGCAAACAAGGCATGAAATATGCGCAAAAGGCGATTGAGCAGAGGCCTGACAAACCTGATGGTCATTATTATTATGGCCTGAATGCAGGGATTTATTCATCCGGTGTTAGTATATTCACTGCCTTAACAGAGGGCCTTAAGAAAAAAACCCAGAGTAGTTTTGAGAAGGCCTATGGTTTGGATAAGATGTATAACGAGGCTGGCCCCATACTGGCACTCGGCAGATTCTGGGCGATTGTCCCCTGGCCATACAAAGATAAGAAAAAGGCGCTTACATTTTATCGGGAGTACCAAAAAACACGATATTTCAATGAAAAAGCCGAAGGGAAAATATACCTTGCTGAATTACTCTTGGAATTAAATGGAAAGGGAAACAAAGGAGAAGCAAAGGCCCTGTTGAAAAAGGCTTTGCAGTCTGATGAAAAATACTTCATAGACTGGGCCAAAAGACTTCTGAGAAAAATTGAAAATACAATAGATGAAAAAAAAGCTATTTCTTCTTAAAACCAGTAACCATAGAGCTTTTAAAGGAGTATACTCTTCGTATTAAAAATAGGGCCATAAGTGCAATATAAATTTCACAAAAAAAGGAGGTAGTCATGGATTATAAACAGATGACAGCGCCCTGTGGGCTGGATTGTTTTAATTGTCCAATGTATCTGGCAAATGAGAACGAAAAATTACGAAATATCATAGCCGAAAGACTAAATCTTGCACCTGAAAAGGCAGTATGTGGGGGATGTCGAAATGAAAACGGCACCATAGCATTTCTCAATATGACTCAGCCATGTAGAACCTATCAATGCAGTAAGGATAGGGGAATCAATTTTTGCTATGATTGTTCTGAGTTTCCATGCGACCATCTTCACCCTTACGCTGACAAGGCCTCCCAGTTCCCGCACAACACAAAGGTCTTTAATTTATGCTTGATTAAGAAAATGGGGTTAGAGGCATGGGCAAAAGAAAAGGCAAAAACAGTTAAGGATACTTATTTCAAAGGAAAGTTTAAATTATAACCAAAAGATGACCTTCATTAGAGTTCCAAAAAGGATGATTTACATTTTTTTTGCCCATTCCACCTTGAGTATCCCTGGTCCAATAAATCTGGTTGGAGCTTCAATTGTAAAAGCGCTGGCCCATACAATTCTTCTAAGAGATATCTAAAAGATTTTTGCTATTTGATTATCTCCTATCCTCGAACACAACGGACATGATAGTGGTTACTCTTATAAGAACTAAGTGCGTAGGCGCCGTCGAACATTACAATCCAGGCGTTGTTCGTATGTTCAGCGAAGGTCGTTGACGACCAATATGACAAGGTATCCCGAAAGGGCACCTCTTCACGCATAACAGGGCGAAATGTATCATAGAGGGCGCTTCCCGGGCTAGCTTCACATTATATAGGCACGGCAGACATAACTCTGATGCACCCTGTGGAGTAAATTTCGGGTCTCCTCTCAAGCGCAAGTATAAGCCGGAGTATGCATCTCGGAAGAAATATGACTATGATGCTGCCCGCACATTCTTGAGATTATCTCACGAAGAACTGATAAAGGTGGCGGATACCATGGGAGAAAAATTGAACGGGGCTCACGGGCCGGTTAAGGTGCTTATTCCTTTGGGCGGGTGGTCATCGGTGGATAAGAGAGGTAGCTACTTTTACGATGGTGAAGCAGACACGGTATTTGTCACTCAACTTAAAAAACATTTGAGGCGTAATATTGAGGTGAGAGAAGTTGACGCTGACCTGGAGTCCTCCGAATTTGCTAAGGCGGTGGTTGAAACCTTTGATGAAATCATGCAAGCGTGAAACTACAATTACATAAAACTTGGGGTAATACAGAAGCTGATAGCTCAAGGTTGAATTGCAAAATGCAAAGATGAATACCGATTAGTCCTATAAGTTAAAAATGGATTTTACAGTCAAGACAAATGAAGGCGTGTACGATCTGGAGGCGGGTGTCAGGTTGATAGGGCAGGACCTGTTAGTGGCCATATGGGGTGGCGAAAAACCGCATATCGGCGCTGTTTCCGTAGCACAACCGCGGCCAAGCCTTAAATACCCTGAAGTTATGAGTGCCACGGCTTCGGTCATTTGTCTGCTAGGGCACAAGGAAAACGAATTGGCCAAGGCCGCCTCAGAAATCCTTGCAGCAGCCTTGAACACATCAGTTGTTGTTACGGCCGGCATACACTGGGACAATATTAGTAAAGATGGTATTCAGAAGGTCATAAAGAACAGCCAAATTCTTGTGGACCTGATTCTGGAGAGGATTGCATCTTTCCATCTGTAAACTTTAAGAGAACTTTTTTACGCAGATAAATACTGATTTCAAAGATTCCAAAAATCCAAGCCCCTAAAGAGGAGACCTTATGTCAAAAAGCATACTGATTGGCATTACAGGTGCCAGCGGTGTTATCTATGGCATTGAGATCTTAAAAGAGCTCACTAAAAAAGACCTGGAGACCCATCTTATTATTTCAGATTCTGGTAAAAAAAATATTACCCTTGAAACAGATTATTCTGTGAGAGATGTAGAATCCATGGCCAATAAAGTGTATCAGAATGACGATCTAACGGCCCCTCCTGCAAGTGGTTCTTTTATCACCAATGGTATGATAGTTGCCCCTTGCACCATAAAGACATTGTCTGGCATCGCTAATTCCTATTCCGAGAATCTATTGGTGAGGGCAGCGGATGTTACCTTAAAAGAGAAAAGAAAACTGGTTTTGCTGGTTCGGGAGACACCGCTTCACAAAGGTCACCTTAACCTTATGACTATAGCCGCTGACATGGGCGCCCACATACTGCCACCAATACCCTCCTTCTATCACCACCCCAAGACCATTGAAGACATTATCCACCAAACCATCGGTAAGGTCTTTGATTATTTTGGAGTTGAACACGATTTGTTTAGACGTTGGGGAGGATGAAAATAGTTAAAAAAAATGATCCATCAAATATTGCCATTCTAATTTTCTTCCAAAAAAAGATAATCTGTTAATCCCCCTTTTTAGCGATTTACCATACAATAGGTAAACCACATACACACGCAGAGATTAACCAGACAAAAAGATCATGCCTTTTAGGCACGATCTTTGATAGTATCGCGCAGCGATTGATGGTTCTGTCTCTGCAGGTCGCGGAGGCAAAATATCTGTGTCTGTCACCGTTTGTGGAGTGAGCGCAGTGAGTGGGCGGGGCAATAAATCTAATATATAATGGGAGAGGTATCGATCCCATACATTTATGAAATCGTTATAGTAGGTAAAAAGACACTTCAAGGCGGATAGCAGGAATTGAAAAAAGTAGCAATTAACAGGCTGGCCTGAAACACGGCATCAGCGTCCAAATTGCCAGTTAGTTTATGTAAAATAATACTCCAAAAAGCAAAAATAAACCAAAATTCCGTCTGAAAATGCGTTTTGTGACTGGCTGAGATTGAAGTCGCCGATTCAGGTACATAGCTATCCATTAATTACCCTAATTAATCTGGGAATCCATAGGGTTACGTCATAAACTATTGTTAATTATGATAAACTTACGCTAGGACATACTTGTCTTATTGCCAGAGGCCTTCTTTTTTTCGAGATTTCTGACCTTTTTTTCCAGCCTGGCAATCTCTTTTTTGGTGGCCACATCCATCTTTTTCAGTACCTTTTGCACTGTGTCTTCGACCTTTATTTCCAGATCTTTTCTGGCCTGTTCAGACTTTTTCAGCAAATCATCGATTAGCTCTTCCCCTTCGTTTTCAGTAATCTCGCCCTTTTCCATTAGGGCCTTGACCAGTTCCTCGACCTTATCTTTGGTCATAGCAGCCAACCCTACACTTGTAAGTATTGTCTTTTTAATAAGATCAAACATAATTTTTCTCCTTTCTGTTGAACCAGATCCATCAGTTGAGAGGTTAGTATTATACGATTTTATGCTAATAAGCCCATTCAATTCTTCGGCAAATCTAAGTCGCCAGGAAAAAGAAATGGTAATTGAGCCGAATGAGTGATTGTCTGGTTGTCCTTTGAACTCTTTTGTCCGTAAAACCTGGGCGTAAGAAAGTTTGACGTGGTGGATAACTAAGCTGACTCCGGCGGCAACATCGGCCACGAAGTATTTTTTGTCAACGCTGTGACTGTCTGTAAAGGTGTTTCCATCCAGAAATATATCACGCAGGACGACGCGGCCGCTTACCGAGGAAAATACGTATAGTCCAAAACCATTTTTTCCGGACAGGCGGGGATCCAGTGCATTCACAGGCGCGTTAGTGTCACCTGCCGGGCGTATGAGGGCATCGCCAAAATCTGTTGGAATATTCCAGCCCGCGCGGACTTCCATGCCGGTATTGGCATAGGTGTAAACGTTGTCCAACGTGCCACAAAGATGGGCAATAACGTCAAAACCCGGGTCCCCGCTGTCTCCGCCCTGCAACAGCCGTAATTTGCGCTCGTAGATAATGGCC
>QMLT01000164.1 GCA_003646875.1 Deltaproteobacteria bacterium | reverse complement strand
GAGGGTTACAGAGATTTCCCTCTCTCTTTCAGGCATTCTCGGGAAAGATGTTAATTTGTTAGTCCTTGATAGAGACTTCAAGAGGCCAATGCTCCAATATAATGCAATAGTTTTGGGTATTCCAGTTTTCATTAGGGGTTTTGATAGTTATATAGGTCTTTATCTGGAGGCCTTGTATCAAATGGAAGATTTCAGTCTTTTTGGGATCGAGTGGCAGTTGACAATATCCGAAAGGCGATTAAAGGGGGATTTTAATGGCTAATTTCAGATATGCCCGGGGAAGAATACCCGAATCTGTGGATTTCATTTTTCAGGCCTATCAATCCAAAGAAACCGTTTGGCCCATCGTTACCTCAACTATAGATGGCAGGCTATAAAAACCTATAAGGAGACCAGTGATATTATCAAAAAATTTCTTTTGTTAGTTATTGAGCGGGAAAAGGGGAAGGGGGATTGACTAATTGACAAAAATTGTCATATATATTACAAAAAATGGCAAAAATCGGCAATCATTTACCCATAATTGAAAAAGGCGCCTATTTCATTTGATAATTCCCTGTAGCTTTCCACCGGGTTACCGCATAGTTCCTCCCCTTGTCGAAGAACCCGATTCGGGGATGGGGGAGGTTAGGCGGGGGTGATAAAATGTTTAGATTGGATACCCTGCACGCGCAGCACAGGCGCTTGCGCCGCATGTCCTTAATCCCCTCCCACCAGGGGAGGGGAAATGGGACTTTTTACGAGACCATCATTACTGAGATGCTAATTTTATTTTATGGCACGATATTTGTATGTAATAATTAAGAAACTATGTAACTATTCAACAACTAAACTGTTTAACCAAGCTTAAAACGAAAGGGGGTGATGGTTTCCAAGTATAAGTTTAATATGCTGTGTAATCTTTAATCATGTTAATAAAAAAAGGAGACTAAAAATGTTAACAAAATTAATTAAAAAAGATGAAAACGGTTTTACACTGATTGAGTTGATGATCGTTATTGCCATCATCGGTATTCTGGCAGCTATAGCTATCCCTCAGTTTTCCGCCTACAGGACCAGATCCTATAACTCTGCGGCACAGGCGGACCTTAGGAATGCAGCCACATCTCAAGAGGCATATTTTGTGGATAATCAGTCATATGCTACAACATTAGCTGATTTGCTTGGTGCTACCTATGGTTTGTACACTTCGCAGAATGTCACTGTGAGTGTAGTGGGTGTTACCACAGGATATACGATGAAGGCCTTTCATTCGAAAGGGGATAAGACATGGTCTATTGTTGGACCTGGTGGCTCTATCACAAGCTAAATGTAGCTGAGTAACGTAAGGGGGAGGAAATGTCCTTGTGCATTCTCCCCCTTTTATTTTATCTCTTTTAAGAAAAAATATCTGTTTTGATAAATATAAATATGGAAAGAACTATAGGGGAAAGGCGATGGGTATTTTTTTCATTTTCAAAGGGGTGATGGCTGATGATGATCAAAAGAAAATGAGGCAATAAATATGTTGACGGCATTGATTAAAAAGAATGAAAGAGCTTTTACACTTATTGAGCTGCCCATCGTTATCGCCACTCTCGGAGTCTTGGCGGCGATTTTTACCCCTCAGTTTTTTCCTATAGGACCAGGTCATTCAATTCATCCGCCCGGGCTGACCTGAGAAATGCGATAACAGTCCAAGAGGACTATTACATAGAGCAAGACGTTTATTGTATGACAATAGCCGATTTAATTGGGCCTATTTATGGTTTGTACACCTCGCAGAATGTTACCATCAGTGTAGTGGGTGTTACCACAGGCTATAAGATGAAGTCATCTCATTCTGCTGGGGATACAACGTCGTCTGTTGCTGGACCTGGTGGCTCTATCACAAGCTAAATGTAGCCATTAACGTAAAGGGTAAGAAATGCCTGTGGGCATCTTTTTTGTATCGTGAATAGTATTCTCAAATTTATTCAGATAAAAATTAATATTCTTTTGTAGCGATGATTCCTTTTTGCTATACGCTTTTGATAGCAGCGGGAGTATAATACTCATATTAGGGCGTATATTTAAAAGACTCTCGGTTTCTAACAAATTTTCTAATAATGTAACGAGGTCTTTGTGTTGTATCATGTCTACAAATTGAGATAAGCTCTCTTGAGCCTTGTGTGTATCTCCGCTGAGAGCATATATTTCGGCTAAATATAGAAATGCTCTGATATTTATGGGCCTTTGATTAAGTGTTCTTTTAAAATAGAGGGATGCTGTTCCTAAGTGCCCTTTTTTCATATTTGCATATCCAAGTCTTTCCAATGTTGGTACATAGTGAGGGTCTAGTTTCAGAGCCTTTTTCAAGTGTACAATGCCTTCATCAATTTTTCCCATTTTTATTAATAGCATTCCCATATTACCATATGCTTGCATGCTTGTTGGATTACATGCAGTAGCCTTTTTGAGTTCATTAAAAACCTCTTGATAGTTATTGCCCGTGGTGGCAAGTAGCACAGCAAGATTATTATGAACACCTCGGCAACAGGGATCTGTGTTTATTGCCTGTAGGTAGTATGTTTTAGCCTTGTTAAATTCTTTTTTTTGGAAATATATTACTCCCAGATTAAAGTAGGTTATCGCCTTCTCATCTGTTGTATTTATTAATCTAAGTTTTAATGCATTTTTGTATTCAGTTATGGCCTTTTCATTTTGATTATGTTCAGAGTAGTATTTGGCTAAATTGTGGTGAGCTCGAAATAATGCAGAATATTTGTCTACGCAGTCTATCCAGAGACTCTTTTCATTCTTCCATGTAAAATTTCGCATGAAGGTAGCATGACCTTCTACTATGATAACCAAGATTATAGAGAGAGTCAGTATCGCGTGCATTGATTGTTTATACGAGAAGAAGGATATGATACTCATTACACCAATCGCTATAGGCACAAAAAAGAGCATGGAAGGAATGTAATTTCGATGCTCAAAAATTAATTCCAAAGGAAGGATAGTGGATTCTGTTATGTGATTTAAAAAGAAAAAGAAAATAGAAAAGGCGATTAAAGGTCTTCTTTTTGATATAAAAATAGTACCGACCACTACCCCAAGTATAAGTATAATAGATACGATGGTAGTAAAGGGGTCAAAAAGTGAGTGTGAAATAGCAATATCATGATCTAAAGAAAGTCGTGTGGACATAGGATATAGCAAGAGGCTTATGTAAAAAATGATTACTCTAGGTTGTGTGATAAACCGCTCCCAGAGTGTGAAAGGTCTCCTCTCATATAGACTAAAAAGAGAGGAAAAAGTCGTTTCAGAGAAGGCAAAATAGATAATACCCATGCACACAGTGAGGATAGCACCGGCTAGAAGGACCTTAAGATTCTTTTTCGCGGTTTCCCTGGAAATTCCCTGGATTAGCAAAAAATCATAAAGAAACAGGCTTGCTGGGAGCATAATGCCATTTTCTTTAGATCCAAAGGCTAATATGGCAGAAATACTGCAAAAGAGAAAAAATGTGATTTTTGCGTGGTTGTGAGTTGCTGTTCTGCCTTTGATATAGAGATACATGGAAATAATGTAGAACATACCTGCCATGCTGGCCATTCGCTGTACGATATAGGTAATTGCTTGGGTCTGGATGGGGTTTATTGCCCATAAAGTGGTAGACAAAACTGCGATAAAGTAAGAATTTGTACCATATTTTGCCTTTAATAATGGAAGGTTGAGGGTGTGATATATAAAAAGGAAAAGAAAGATTGCTGTCAGAAAATGAATTGATATATTAACAATATGATAAACCAATACATTATCCTTGCCAAAGTAATAATTTAAGGCAAAACTGAGGCATGCAACTGGACGATACAGCTCCCCTGGTGACCTCGGAGCAGCAAAAAATGATCTCTTAATATTTGACCAGGAGAGTGTTGTTACATGTAAACGTTTATTCTCTACTATATTCGGAATGTCATCAAAATGCCACGATGCCTGAAATGTATTGGAATAGATACTCAGGATTATTATGAATAATGTGATGAATGCAAATGTTTTTTTTCTGCATTCTGTGAGGCAACTTTCTGATTTGAGGGCAAATATTTTCATTTTCAGCAGATTATTAGCTTCTATCTCAATAGAAAATAAATAGGTTGTGTATGTATAGCATTACAGAAAGCAACGCAAAGATCCTATTCACTCTGCTCTTATCTTTGTTCATAATTACTACCTATTATCCCACTTTTTCAGGTAAATTTATACTGGATGATAAGCCCCTGGTCAAGGATAACCTTTCTCTTAGAGAATTTAGCAGACCAGCTTTTTATCTTTCATATGAAGACGGTGTAAGTGATGAGAGTCTTCCTGGCTATCATACAGGCTATTATCGTCCCCTTGTAAACCTATTTTATACGATCGATTATAAAATATGGGGAATGAAGCCTTCAGGGTTTAGAGCAACAAATCTCATACTGCATCTCTTAACCTGTATAATGCTTTACCAATTCCTCAGGGCATTGTTGGGCGGGAGCTTTATTCCCTTTGTAACAACACTTTTATTTGGCCTTCATCCCGTAAATACTGAATCAGTTGCCTGGATCAGTTCAAGGAACAATATCCTCGTTACACTTTTTTCTTTGATATCATTTTATTATTACCTAAAAGAAAGGAACGAAAGGAGGGTATGGGCTGGGGGGCTTTCGTATATTTTCTTTTTGGCGGCCCTATTGTGCAAAGAATTTGGTGTTATGCTTTTACCCATATTTTTTTTATACAACAGATTTATGGCAAGTAATAATAAGATTTGTAAAGATGAAATTTTGGGTTATATCCCATTTATTCTTATTATCTTTTTCTATTTTATCCTGAGAGCCAATGCTATTGGCTCTGTATTGACCCCTATTTCGACACCGAATCTTTTCAGAAATCTTTATTTTGTCCCATTTTTGATTGTATACAACCTGAAACTGATTTGTATTCCTTACAG
>QMLT01000163.1 GCA_003646875.1 Deltaproteobacteria bacterium | reverse complement strand
TGATCATGAATTTCTGCCTCATGGCCGGGATGGTCATGATCGTGCGGTCCGTGATCTGCGGTGTGTTCATGATTGTGCACGTGGGGTAGTCCGCTATGACTGTGTTCGTGGATGTGTTCGTGGAGATGCTCATGCGTGTGGGTGTGGGAGTGTTCATGGGCGTGTTTCATGTCAGCGTGAGAATGTTCGTGAGCGTGTAAAAGAGGGTTCCTTTTGCGAAATTCAGCGGGACTAAGAGATGGGGATGGTGTCACATCTTGCATAGTGAATATATGCGCTTGTATTTAGCCCGCAAATCATGGTCTTTTTGCATTCTGCCTCGCATAGATCTTAACCCTACAACGATACTTATTGAGTTCCTCTCAACATGTTGTATATTTTGCTGTCAAGTGTATACCATATGTTGTATCAGAAAAGCTAAATGTCGTTGTAGGGCTAATTGTTCGGCAAACATCTCGTATTCATACTGATGATGATCATTATGCGTGATCCAGTGCTCCAACCTGAGTCTTGCCTTTTCAATGAAATCCATGACCAAAGCCTCCTTTTTACGATTCGACAACTGATTTGTATGATAGGGATGTTAATCTAATGGCATATCCCAATCGATAGCTGTCTTAACTGCCTAATCTTCCACCAGTAAAATACAGTGATCAACCAGGTTCACCTCCTTGAATTCTCGCCTTTATCCTTTTTATAACCCTTCCACGCTAAAAGGCACCCAAAAATACCAAAGATGATCATGAACCCCTTGCACAGCAATACAAAGAAATTAGATTAGCTGACCGAGGATAAGATAAAAACCAGATTCATCGATAAATTTTTCCGTCTTTAAACCCGAATTTACAAATAACCTTTTCATTGCCTTTTTATCAGGGAGTTTATCGTGCATTACAGGCCCGGATGTCTTCCTGTGGTGATTGTTCAATTCCTCTGATGAATCAAAATGTGCTACGGAGAGCCAGCCGCCTTTTTTCAGCATCCTTGCCATTGCTCTCATAGCTTGCCCTTTTTCCTGAAAATGAGGGAAACAGGAAAAACATAAAACTAAATCACAGGAACCCGATTCGAGAGGGACATCAACTATATCTGAGACCAGGAATTTAATCCTTTTATCATTATGGAGGCGTTTGTTGACCTCTATCATTTTTTCAGCATAATCGAGTTCATAGAGCACACCATTATCCAAAATCCTTTCTAAAATGTAAGGCACAAGTACTCCGCTTCCGCATCCAACATCCAGCACATGATCACCATCTTTTATAGGAACAAGAGAAAATAATCTTTGGAATTCTTTTTCATATCTATCATATTTTCCGGTTTCTTGATCCTTATACCACATATCTAACCAGTTTTCTGCACGCTCATTGAAGAATTCCTTTCGTGCTTCATATAGTTCCTCAGATGACATATTCTTCACGGTATATTACTCATTTTTTTTATGAAAAAGTGCCTAAAGTGAACTAAAGTGCCTAAAATGCCTAAAATTAACTCGTTTACTGCTTCACCATTTAACGACTCAACTACTTTCATCCTTCGTTGTGGCCGAAAGGCCATGTGAGGAGTTCAAAGTGATTTTGCAATACGCCTTTTAGGAGACAGCATGAATGCCAGCAGAAAAATACACGATGATGCAAGGACTATTACCGCCCCTGTTGGCACGTTAAAGAGATACGAAAAAATAAGTCCGGCCAGACAAGAAATAATGCCAAAGGATGCGGATAAGAAAAACATTATCTTGAGTTTGTAGGTTATCTGATAGGCTGCGCTGGCTGGATTAACTAAAAGTGTAAATATCAACATCCCCCCTACGATATTCAGGCTGCCGCTAATAATCAGTCCGGCGAAAAAGATAATACTGTAATAAAATATATTATCAGGTATACCACTGGAAGCCGCTACTTCTCGATCAAATAATACTGCGGACAGCTCCTTAAAAAAGCTGATAATAAGGGCCAGGGTTAGAAAAAAAATGATAGCTAAAAGCCAGATTTCTTTTCTGGATATAGTCAAGATGCTTCCCCAAATTAAGTTGAGGGCCTCAGATTTCGGGCCAGGGATAAACGCAAGTAATAAAAACGCCAGCCCCATTGTCGCCGTAAACAAAATGGCAAGGATGATGTTTGAGCTGGAATTGGCCCTATCAGCTATTGGCCCTATTAGAATACCTGAAAGGGCACAGGCAACAATAGCTCCAAGTAAGGGATCAAAACCGAATAGTAAACCAACGATTGCCCCTAAGAAGGCCGAATGAGACATACTGATACCAAGAAATGGTATATCCATCAAGGTGACAAAGACACCTATAATGGAAAGCGCCCCCCCTCCAAAAAGGCATGCTAACAAGGCATGCTGGATAAATTTAAGTTGTAAAAGCTCACTCATATCAAGTTATTCCATGCTGTTAGACAGGCTTCGTAAGACGAGATGAGTGTTAGGGCCGTAGATATACGAAAGGTTTTCAATATTAAAGGTATCTTTAAGTTTTCCATCAAAGACCTTACTGCCCTCGGAAATAATAATTGACCTGTTGCATTTCCTCGGCAGGTTTTGTAGATCATGCATGACTATCAGGATACTCATTCTTTTATGCTCATATATTTTTTCCAGTAAATCTATCAACTCGCTTTGCGCTCCTAGATCCAGATTTGCTGTAGGCTCATCAAGCAAAAGGAGATCTGGATTTTGACATAGGGCACGGGCGATTTGGACTTTTTGCCGCTCTCCACCTGAAAGATGACCAATAGGTCTTTGGGAAAGGTGCAGGATTCCTGCATCTTTCATAGATTTTTGGATAAGGTCTTTGTCATAAGGAGAAAGCCTTTTACCCATACCTAACTTTCCGTACCGCCCGATAGAGACCACTTCTTCTACGGAAATTGGCATTCGAAAGTCAACATGGGCAGTCTGTGGCACATAACCAATTCTTTTTCTCATCTCTTTATATGTGCGTGTTGTGGCTGGGGTGCCGAAAAGTGTGATTCTGCCTCCTGTTGGCTTAATAAATCCTATAATAGACCTGAGTATGGTGGTTTTTCCAGACCCGTTTGCCCCTAAAAGGGCCAGGAAATCTCCCTGATTAAGTTCTACAGAAAAATTGTTAACAGCCTTATTGATGCCAAAGCTAATGGTTATGTTTAAAATAGATAGAACTTGATTCATGGCAGAAAAGGTATCAATGACATTTATCTTTCAAAGTTAAGATTATCTTTCCAAAATTTTTTTTCAGTGTTTTAATATAGGAAAGCGATTTATTTTCCCTCTGGGGAAAATTGCTGATCATAACCAAAGGGACATCGAGTTCGGTGGCAAGAGTTTTTCCGACTTTTCCGCTACTCTGTAGGTTGTCTATGACAAACCTGACACCCTCTTTTTTGGCTTTAATAATAATCTGGCTCAGACATTTAACTGAAATATTTTCATCGCGCGGAAAAGTAGCTATGATATTTAGTCTCATCCACTTGACGAAACCCGCGTTCATAAATGAACACAGGACAGATGCATTATGTGGATCAAAGGCGCCCAGGCGGGACACAATCTCTCGTTCTACTTTAAGAATATATTGAGTATACTGCCGAGCGTTATTCCTGAAAAAAGATTCTAAGGCAGGACACTGATGACACATGATACCCGTTATTTTATTAACTGCCCTGATTTGAACACCTGGAATCATCCAATTTTCTCTAATGCCTATTTTTATGACCTGAATTTTATCTTTTTCGCTTTTAATGAGGCCTTCTACAAAGCGTTCAAAACCGTGGGCAAGAAAAAAATCTGATTTTTTGATACGTTCAATTTCACCGGGGCTAATGTCAAAATGCCCTGGACACATCCCTGAAGGAACAATGGTGGTCACACTTACCCGGTTTTGGCCGATCTCTTTAACAACAGATTCAATAAGCGTTGTTGTACAGGTAATCCTGAGCTGTTCTGTGCTCTTGGAAAGTCCATTATCTGGAATCAATAAGAGATAAACACAAAGTCCCGAAATTACTATTGCGATAAGCGCCTTAAGTAAATTCTTCATTTTAAAACCTTTAAATAAAAGTGCAGTATATTACTTATGAAAGTCGCTTGCGGGAGTTCTTAGGGGACAAATTCCCTTTAAAAGTTCCCGGCAGCTCTGTTACCTTATGTTCCTGTTTCTGGTAAAGAGTTTTCATTGGACATTGAAGTCTATTGACATACTCCACCTCTACTATCCTCTGGATAAACTCCTCACTCTTATCAATTGACTGTAATATCTCTTCAATTTTCATCAGAAATTTACAAACTGCAAAAATTCTCCCCCTCCCCTTTGTCCCCTCCCACGAGGGGAGTGGAAATGTCGGTTTTTTTAGACGTTCAATTATCAGTTTGTAAATTTCTGTTTCATAGGATTTTTTTCCATTGAAGTATTATGTTCGAAAAAATTATTAACACTTTATATTTCATTGCCTTGCTCTTTTTTATTTCTGAAACAGAAGTAGACTAATAATCCCAAACCAATAGTTCCCAATCCTGAAAAGGAGACGCTGGGCCTGCTCTTGATGGAAAAATAGATTATCCATAAATTACCCAAGATAAAAAGCAATGGGGTTACAGGGTATCCGAATGTCTTATAATTTCGCACTAAGTCAGGCTCCCTGTTCCTGAGCATCATCATTCCCACAACAGTCATCATGGCAAATAATGATAGAGTAAAACCTATATATAAAAGAAGCTTATCAAAGGATGCGGTGACAACCATAATAATGGCAATACCAGCTTGCAGGAAAATGGAATATGCAGGTGTTCTGTGAAAATTGTTCACTTTACCAAAAATCTCAAAGAAGACGCCATCTTTACTCATGGCATAATAGACCCTTGGTCCGGTCATAATCATAGCGCTTAAAACAGACAGAAGGCCAACAGCAATAGCCCCGCTAAAATATTTACTGATATGGTTACCGAATAGAGAAATGGCGGATTTTGCCCCGACTTCAAGAACACCACTCATCTC
>QMLT01000162.1 GCA_003646875.1 Deltaproteobacteria bacterium | reverse complement strand
TTTTATGGCATGATAAGAAACAGGAGGCAGAGACGCAGTTTGCTCCTTTACAATCTTTTTAATTAAAAGATGTTCGCTGAATCTCTCTTTCCATTCATTATAATCTATACACCTGGATAGAAGCATTTCATTAAAGCTATTTTCAGGATAATCCTTGACAATATTTTGTATAGCCTTTTCCAATTCAATCTCATTTAAAAAAATACCATTCTTTTCTCCATATTCAAGCACAAGAGCCTCATCCACAATTCTATTTACAAGCTCATTAATGGATGACCATACTTCCTTCTGAGGAATGTTATTTTCAACTGAAGCAATGCGCACCTCTCTCTTTATATCACCCACGGTAACTACTCGATCTCCTACTCTTATAACTACAGTTTTATTTGATTCTGTCGTGGGGGAGCAGGCTGATAAGGTAAAAATAAGAAAGAGACAAAAAAATAGAGAAATAAAAACTCTTATAATATTGATATTAATCATAAATAAATTGTAACTCTCAGGTTCAAAGTTGTAGGTTCATGGCAACCTGAATATTTACTATAAATTTATAAAAAATGACATAATTTATTTAAATTATACTATCATTATGGGGAATGCAAGAAGAATTTGGATCAATTTTTTACGGTATAGCGCTCAAATCGATTTACTATCTCCTCCGCCTCTTCAAGGGTAGAAAAGGATCTCTTTTTCTCTGGCACAACCTTTAGTTTCTTATCTGATAAGAACGAGAAACTGTCTGGATGACTGGAAACTACATCAATCAAATCCGATGGTGATAAATGGGTATCATTAGAGAAGGAAAAGATCATATAATCATTTTTAATGTCTAAGACGGTTGAGCCAATTTTCTTCAATCCTATCTTGATCTTAATAACAGAGATAAGGTTTAAAACCTCTTTTGGCAAAGATCCAAACCTGTCTTCTATTTCCCGTACCATCTCCTTTAATTCATGTTTCCCCTTAATGGCGGATAGGCGTCTGTATATATCCAGCCTGACATCACTTTCCTCAATATAGTTGTGAGGAATAAACACTGGTAAATCAGTATGTATCTCAGGAAATATTTCCTCTTGCCACACCTCTCCTTTTAGCTCCGCAATTGCCTGTTCTATCATTTTTAGATATAGTTCATAGCCAACAGCCTTTATATGACCTGATTGAGAGAAACCAAGTATGTTTCCACCCCCTCTTATCCTTAAATCATTTAAGGCAATGTTTACTCCCGAGCCCAAGCACGAAAAATCCATCAAGACCTTCAGTCTTTTCTGGGCATCTCGTGTCAAATGAGAGCCATCTGAAACCAGGAGATATGCATAGGCCTTCACGTTAGATCTTCCAACTCTCCCCCGAAGTTGATAGATCTCAGCCAGGCCAAAGCGATCTACGTTATTAATTATTATAGTATTTGCTGAAGGTATATCCAGGCCTGAATCTATTATGGTAGTGCACACAAGAACATCTGTCTCCCTGGCCAAGAATTTAATCATTGCCTTGGCTAAATCCCTCTCCTTCATCTGCCCATGGGCAATGTCAATCCTTGCATTGGGAACAAGCCTGCTCAATGTATCTGCCATTATCTCAATGGTTTGAACCCGATTGTGGACAAAAAAGACCTGCCCTCCTCTTTCTAACTCCTTTTCGATTGCATGAGATATAATATCTTCATCAAATCTGGAAACATATGTCTGAATAGATAGCCTGTCAGCAGGTGGGGTCTTAATTATACTCAGGTCCCTGACCCCCATCAATGACATATGGAGGGTCCTTGGAATAGGTGTAGCTGTCATTGCAATAATATCAACGGAATTCCGATATTTTTTTAATTTTTCCTTGTCTTTAACCCCAAAACGCTGTTCCTCATCAATGATAAATAAGCCTAAATCTTTGAATACAACATCATCAGAAAGGATTCTATGGGTACCAATAATAATATCAATCTTCCCTAACGATAAATCACCTATTATTCTCTTTTGCTCTGGCCTTGAAATAAACCGACTCAGGGCAGCAACCCTAACAGGATAAAAATTAAAGCGTTTTGAGAAAGTCTGGTAATGCTGCTCGGCTAAAACAGTAGTTGGAGAAAGGACAGCTACCTGTTTTCCATCCATAACAGCCTTAAAAGCAGCTCTCATAGCGACTTCTGTTTTACCAAAACCTACATCACCGCAAATGAGCCGATCCATTGGCCTGTCTGACTCCATATCTGAGAGCACATCATCAATAACCTTGATTTGATCTGTGGTTTCTTCATACTCAAAGTTTGCCTCAAATTCCCGATAGTAATTATCTGGTTTTGAAAAGGAAAAACCCTTCAGAAACTTCCTCATGGCATAGATTTTAACAAGGTCTTTGGCTATCTCTTCTATTGCCCTTCTGGCCTTCTTTTTCGCTAAAGGCCAAGATCTTCCGCCAAGCCTGTCTAATTGAGGATTATCTTCATCTAAACCAATATATTTCTGGATAATGTTTATCCTATCTGCCGGGATATAAAGCCTGTCATTTCCCGCATATTCAATAATTACAAAATCTCTAATCCTGCTGTTGATCTCCATCTTTACAAGCCCGCCATAGCGCCCGATCCCGTGATCCTGGTGAACAACTAAATCACCTGCCTGTAATTGGCTAAATTCTGTCCATGGGATGGCCTGAACCCTGTCTTCTTTTTTTCTCCTTTCCCCTCCCCCTTTTTTTCCAAAGATCTCATCTTCTGTAATTATGATCAGGTTTGAGGCAGTAAATCTCAATCCTTGAGAGAGGTATCCCAAACAGATGTATAGCCCTCTTTTCTTATTAATCCGTGACCAATCATGAAACGATTCTCTGACACTTATTTGATAATTGAGCAAGATTTCCTTTAGCCGTTCTGCCTGCTGTGGTGTTCTACATACGAGCACAATCTGATTTCCCTCATCAATCCATGTTTTAACCTTAAATGCAAGAGGGGCGAGTGAGGCCTTTGGATGAGTGATATCCCGAGATTCATATTCCATGTCTGTCACAAGGGTCTCCTTAAAATCGACTGTCAGTCCTTCCTTTTTAAAACTTGTGCTGGCGGTAAAATCAAAAAAAGAAATGTTGTGGTATTCAGCAATGGTATCTTGAAGTTCCTGTATGTCGAGAAAGTTATTATCAGTTTGGGGAAAGGGGTTTCCTTTCTTTAAACACTCATCCTTAAACCTTTCGGTTTCTTTATTAAGCCTCTCTGCAATAGACCTGGCTCTGTCTATGAAAGTATCTGATTGGGTAACGCAAATATGACCTTCTTTGGGAAGATAGTTAAAGATGGAATCAAGAGACGAGTAAAAATGTTGCAACCATGCCTCAATCCCTGAAAAATTCAGTCCTGATTCCAAAGTCGATGGAAGTCTGCCCATTGATCGTGCACGTTTAATGTTTGAAGGTCTCAGAATAATTTCATTCGCAGGCAGAATAATGAGCTCTTTTAAATCAGATTTTGATCTTTGATTGACTGGATTAAAGAGTCTTATGGATTCCACAGTGTTTCCCCAGAATTCAATCCTTACTGCTGAATCATATAATGGTGGGTATAGATCAATAACGCCACCTCTTACAGCAAAATCACCTCTCTCCTCCACTAATGAGGTTCGAAGATAACCAAAAGTTATCAACTTTTTTATCAAGTTATCCCTGTCGATCTCCTCATTAATAGCGATATAGTCAACCGAATTAACGAAGATCTTTTTTGGCAAAAGACGACTCATAAGGGCCTCTAATGATGTAACCACAACTGCATCTCGCACGGTTGAAAGAGCGTAAAGCGCCTCTATCCTCTGGCTTACCAATTCTTTTGGTGGACTCAATCCGGTGAGTGGAGAGACATCATAGGAAGGGAAGAGGAATAGTCTCCTCAGGTCTGGCAAAGAGCCATTATTCTGGTTGGGAAGAAAAAATTGCAAATCTTTGTAAAATTTTCCAGCCTCCTCAGAGTTGGGGAAAACCATCAAGCAAGGATGGTCTATTTCGGTAAGAAGCTGGGACAATAGGTAGGCCAATGCAGAGCCAGTGATTCCAGTTACCTGTATAGGCCTTATCTTATCCTTTATCCCTTTCTTCAGGATAACCAGGTTATCTCTTTTATCTGACATTGTTTGAGTTCTTTGGGTTTGTCGGTTTTGATGTGTTTGTTGTGTTTACACCTAATAGTCGAATGTCAGTTGTCGGTGGCTCTAGGTCCATTGCAACGGACAACAAGCATTAACTATATGTATTAGCCAACTCCTCAGCCATCTTTTTCTTTTCTTCTAAATCTGTTGTCCGGTAAAGGATCAACATCTCATTTTGGCTTGGACCAGCACCCTGATATGTAGCAACGCCATGAAGCCCTGCCACCCAGTTTTGGATAAACCTTGCAATCCTCATTCTCTTTTTTGCACTTACAGCAGATTTAAGATATTTAGAAACATATTTATCTATCTCAGGGTTTTCAAGCTCCATCTCACCTGGCATAGTAACTGCTATTCCACCCGCTATATCCCCTGCAAGGGCAATTACCTCCCAGAAGCCATCATTGGTGTCTAGTTTTGCAAGATTACTCATTGCCTCATCTGGCATAAAGACACCGGAACCGACTGGCTCCTCCTCCCCCATATGCGCAGCAGCAATAGCACATGCCAGTGATGTATTGTTTAACTTTATCATCCTGGTTATCTTATCCACAATATGTGATGACTTTGAAATACCATTATATTCTGCAATAAGCTGAGTTGCCCCAATGATCAGATCCATAAAACCTACCTTGCAGGCACCACCACAGTTCATTCTGTGGGTCTTTGCAAATCTCCTGATAAACTTTTGCGTATATTCAATCTCACCGCACATAAACACCCTCTCCCAAGGGACAAATACCCTATCAAGGACTATGAGGCATGTCTCCCTCTGCCCATATATAGGATTACCTACATAACGTATATCATCTGCATACTCCCTTTCTACACTATACGGATTGTACTGGCCTATA
>QMLT01000161.1 GCA_003646875.1 Deltaproteobacteria bacterium | reverse complement strand
GACACACGTGCAACGTGGATTTTACTATTATGCGACTTGTCGGTTGGTGTCCCGATTTATGGGGTGTCTTAAGCATCAGTTATAGGGCATGAGACAAAAAAAGACATACCCATGCTCCTTAAAAATGCAGCATTTTTAAGCTGCTGCCCCAACTTATTGAGTTACGTTGAGTAGTAAAGGAGTTAAATTTAACAGAAGCAGTCGTTTAAATTTTAACTTTTTTCTAAAGTTTTTTTCATTCGATTCCGATAATACATCTGAGGTTAATATATGATAATATCCGCTTATCAAATTAATAACGTCCTGAGGGTTTATGGAGATCAACTCCGCCACGCCAGGATTCCAAACAAGACAAAGGATAGCAATATTCCCCAATCAGATAAGATTAGTATTTCCGCTGAGGCTAAGAGAAAGGCCATGATTGAAAAAATATCATCTAATATTATAGATAAAATCATTCAATACGGGCCAAATGATAATATTGAAAAAGAGGTATTTCAAAAACTTGAAAACGAATATGGTGCAAATTTGGCCATGGCCAAAAAAAGCCCGACTGAACTAATATTCAAGGAAATTGATGAAAATGGCGAAACAATAAATTCACTTTCTGTTGAAGATTCTAAATTTCTAAAGCACAAATTAGAAGAGATTACTAAAGAAACATTAAATAACAACATGATGTAAAATCGGAGGATTTGCAGGTGAAAATTGATGATAAAACTATTACTTATGAAATTAGTAAGTACCTTTCTAAATCTACACCAAATGAAACCGAAAAGATTGAGGGAAAACAGCTTTCTGATAAGCAAAAGGTAGATACAAAAGATACATCAGGGCAGGATACGATTGTTAATCTTTCCCAGGCTTCGAAAGAGGCCCAACAAATAAAAGAAATAATTGCAGCCGAACCAGATATCAGGGAAGATAAGGTAGCTGATTTAAAAGAAAAGATCGAATCTGGTAGATATAAAGTTGATCATAACCGTGTGGCAGAGAAACTGGTTGATACCTTCCTCGACGAGCTTTTATAAGTTTATTTTCTCAGATATTTATTCCTTCTTAGCCCATTCTCCCTTTGCTTACCGCATAGTCTAACCTCAATCACTGTCTCATTCAAAAAATTTGTGACAAGGAGAGAAAAACGACCTATTAAATGATCCTGGAAAATAAAAGTAATTTGAAGAAGAAATTGACATTAACGTCAAATAATTGACAAGGATGAAGTCCAAGGTCTCATATAAGCATGCCTTTTTCTCTTTTATCTTATCTCACATTATATAGTACAGGAACTTCATTTTTGGCTACAACGTATTGATATCTATCCTTAAAAATAAAATCGGATAATCTTGGCAAAAATTTTGCAGCCTTTAATCATAAATATATTAATGAATCATATAGCCAGGAGATTATCACGAAGGAAAAAATGGAACATCTCCTGAAGGAAAACATACAACTGAGATCTTCTATTAAGGAGCGCTCCAGGTTTGGCGATATCATTGGCAAAAGCTCTGCGATGCAGGAAGTCTACGAGCTTATCTTAAAGGCCTCAGCAACAGACGCCGCCGTGGCAATCTATGGTGAATCCGGCACTGGCAAGGAGCTGGTTGCTCGGGCCATACATGATATGGGCGACAGACATGACGGGGCCTTTGTCCCTGTTAACTGTGGGGCAATCCCTGAAAACCTGCTTGAAAGCGAGTTCTTTGGGCATCGGAGGGGGGCCTTTACAGGGGCACAAATCGACAAAAATGGCCTCTTAGACCTTGCTGACGGAGGCACCCTGTTATTAGATGAGGTAGGCGAGCTTAGCCTGAGCTTACAGGTTAAATTACTGCGAGCCATTGAAGGTGGGGAATACATACCCGTTGGGGGCGCCAAGACCAGGAAGTCTGATTTTCGTATCATATCGGCCACCAATAAAAATTTGCAAGAACTAGTGAACAAAGGTTTAATGAGGGATGATTTTTTTTACAGGCTCCAGGTTATTCCCATCACTCTGCCACCTTTAAGGGAGCACAAAGAGGATATTCCCCTGCTCGTTGACCATTTCTTGCGCATAAATGGCAACAGCAAAAAACCGGTTATTCCCTCAAAAATAATGGAAGCCCTTATGAATTATGGCTGGCCGGGGAATGTGCGGGAACTACAAAACGTGCTGCATCGATACTTAACATTCAAACGGCTTGATTTAATAGAGATGGGAAATCCCAAGCTTGCTTCTTCGCACAATGGATCAACAGAGCAGTTTGCCCCGGAAGGCCTGAATTTTCATGCGACTGTTAAAAGCTTCGAGAAAGACCTTATCCTCAAGGTATTACAATCAAATCAATGGCACAAGGCTAAAGCGGCCTCTATGTTGGGTCTTCCCCGCCGAACCTTTTTTAGAAAATTGAAATATCTTGGGCTCACATAGGCCCTTTTTGAGCCATTTCCAGTTCACTTACTTCTATGCCTTTCCTGAGTTAAACGGTTCAATGTTCCCGGTTCCCGGTTGAAGAGCCCTAACCCACCTACCGCCCGGCGGGCAGGAATAGGGACGAATGTTATTTTTCTCACAATGGGTGAAAGAGGCTAATCTGATTTATTCTGATTTCAACTTGACACCATAGGCGATTTGTTGTATGAATCTAAAATACAGAAATGCGGAGGCAATAAATATGAAAATTTCTGAAAGGGGTCAGATTACGGTGCCAAAGGTTCTACGAAATCAATTCGGGCTCCACAAGAATGTGGAAGTCGAGCTTATACCCATAAAAAACGGAATCCTTATCCAGAAGCATAGCCGTGCCAGACACCCTATTGATTTGGTAATGGGGATTCTCAATCGACCATCTGATACAGACAGCTATATTGAAGAGGTCCGCGGCAGATGATTACCGCCGTTGAACCCTGGTTCCTCAAATGAATGCATGTCTATTCACATTGCTTCTTTATCGATCCTTTTTAAGTGCTCAAGGAAGTGAAGAACCTCGTTCTGCATCATTTTGTGGGCATTCTCCAACTTCAATGCTACAATGCGCTCTTTTTCCCAATCCAGCTCATAGGAGTAACTATGCCGGAATTTGTGCCGAAACCCTCTAAAGTCCTCCAAGATGAGGTAAAGTTCATCACTAATCACCCGAGGGCGAAATCCTCTTATTTCCAATTTCATTCTCTTGAGGATGTTTCTATGCCAGGAATTTGTCTGTAATTCATTTTCGAAGAAAAGTGCAATGTTTCGGAAGATGTTTTCACATCCATTGTAGAAGCTGTGGAGGTAATAGCCTATTGCCGCTTTGTCGTATGGCGTTATATCCTTTGGGGACAAATCTAATTTTTTGGAAAGTGAAGCAAATTCCTCAATCATTCTCCTAAGCTTGGAAAGTTCGTCTAAAATGTCAGCAGACAGAAGCTCAATGTTATACTTCATAAAAGATCTCCCCTCGTTTTTTGATCTTGGACACAAAATTGGCGTCATCTGACTGGTTGTGCAGATCCACTGAAAAACCGCTTACCTCTTCGAGATCACGTCTAAGCGACCAGAATTGTTCTCCAGGAACCTCTTCAACATAAAGGTCAATATCAGACCCAGGTGAACACATCCTGTGTACCACTGAGCCAAATATATAGGCCCTTCGTACACCGTAGCGCGCTAATACTTCATAGAAGGCAGGCAACATATCCTTTCGATACTGCGCTTCTAAATGCCTCTTCTTTTTTTCTTTTTCTATTCTAATCAGCCATTTCTCAAACATACCAGCATCTCCACTCATGTCTTGAACGATAAATCATTTCACTTAGTTCTCAATTAGGTAACTGCTCACAGGTTCAATGCCTGCCGGCAGGGTTCCCGGTTCAAAGGTTCAGTTGGTCTTGACTTCAATCTCATTGCAGATATTCCGCGAATACGGCGGCGCATCTAACTCCATAAACCTAACTACCCTACCGGAAATTTGTCAAACCCATTTTCTCGTTTTCCTGCAATAGGCTTTCCCCCGCTGTCACACTTTGTTCGCAGTACCTGAACCCGCCTGCCAGGAACGGCAGTCGGGGCTAATAACAATCAGCGAAGTTCTAAACAGATAACCGGGAACGTTGAGCTTTTTTAACCGGAAACGGTTACATTATTTTTTCATGAACTTGGGTTTAGGTCAAGGTATTTCTCTATTTCTTCTTCTTTTCCTCTTTTGATTTTTAAATAGTAGTATGTTTTTGTAGACGTTCACAGATTCAGGGTTAACTCTCTTTCGTTAGCCTTGCTCGTAACAGGGTTCAGACCTGCACGTCGGACGGCAGGCGTGTTTTCCTTGAATCCTGAACTCGTGAACGGTTACTGCTATTTTACATCTTCTCATCAGCTATTCTCGGCTAACATAGGCCCTTTTTGAGCCACTTTTGGCCCAATACCAATATTATCTTATATTTCAATCAGATATCCTCCCATCTAAACTTTACATGAGCTGTTTCTGGCTCGCCTATCTCCATGTTTTATTTCAAAGCAATTCTTCTCACTTCACCACTATTTCTTATTATTACAACCCGTTAGAGCGCAAGAAAGCCTCATGGTACGGCCTTTGCTATAAAGAGGGCAAAAGATAGAAACAAGAGAACCTTAATGAACATCCTGATCGCAGAAGACGATGTTGCTGTTGCCTCAGTTCTTACGGAAAGCATTCAGCACTGGGGATACAGCGCTGAAAATGCTGATACCTGCAAAGACGTCCTGGACAAGGTCAAACAAAAGAGGTTTGACCTGATTCTGCTCGATATCTTTCTGCCTGATGGGGAAGGGCATCGGCTAATTCCTCAGCTTAAAGAACTGTGGCCAAAAGTGCGGATCATCACCATGACCGGCTATAACACGCGAGAAATGGAAAGAGAGGTCAGAGAACAGGGGATTCTCTATTACATGATAAAGCCCTTTGATCCAATGGCTCTAAAAGAGCTTTTAGACCATATTTCCCGCAAATATAGCGATAAGGCAGACAATGAGATAGATTTTAAG
>QMLT01000160.1 GCA_003646875.1 Deltaproteobacteria bacterium | reverse complement strand
GTTTTTCCACTCCCATTTGGCCCGACTATTCCTATTAACTCTCCTGGCTGGATTTCCAAATTCACCTTGTCAACTGCCACTAATCCTCCAAAGCGTTTTGTTACATTTTCAAGCCTTAATAAAGCCATATTCTCACCTAAATAATAAATTTTGCCAGAGCTGAACCCTTAACTCTTCTCTTTAACATCCCTACTACCCCCTCCGGGAATAAGACTATAATGATAATTATCACCGGCGCGAAAATCAGCAACTGGAATCCCGGCATGAATATGGCGAGATAATATTTAGAGATGCCATAGATAAGTCCGCCAACAACCGGACCCAGAAGTGTGCCTGCCCCACCAAGGAGCACAATAATAATAGCTTCTATAGTATAATGAATTTCAAAAACTTCAGGCGGAAAAACATACGGAGTTTTTAGCGCCCATGAGGTGGCTCCAACAAGACCTGCAAAACAGGCGCTGGTGATAAAGGCGATGATTTTGTATTTTGTCACATTGATACCCATCACCTTAGCTGCGTCTTCATCTTCCCTTAATGCGGTGAGCGCATAGCCTATCTTGCTTTTCATATAATACAGGGTTACAAATGCAGCTAATACTGCAATGATAAGAACAATAATGTCAGCCCAGAAAGTCATGAGTGAGCTTGCGGTTTCTCTTCCAAGTATCTGATTGAGTTGAGCAGTAAATATAAGACCTTCAGAGCCATTCCATATTCTTGCGCCTTCAATAAGAAATCGAAATCCCTCATTTACTCCTATTGTGGCAATAGCGAAGTAAGCCCCTCTGAGTCTCAGAGCAACGGCACCTACAGCCATGGACAGAAGAGTGGACATCACTATTGCCAGGGCAAAACCTATTATGATAATTAATATTCCGAGCCCTTTAATATGGGAAAGATGCGTAATTGCCAGTGCCATTCCATAGGTGCCAACACCCATAAAAGCAACATAGCCAAAGTCTACGTATCCGGTCATGCCAAGAAAAATATTAAATGCCTGTCCCATAGCGCAGTAGAATATAAGCATGGCCACTAATTGCCACATACCCGAAATATTTTTACCTATTAAAAGAAGAAGAAGGTATGCAGCCAATAGTGGTATTAGAGGATAGTACTTTGTTATTTTATTTTTCATTTTCTACTCAGAATTCCAGTCGGTTTAATCAGAAGTATGGCTAATAATATCACAAAAGACAAAAACCGGGTCAGCGCAAACGGTTCTACACCTGGAAGCAGGGCAAATATCGTATAGGACCCATTCTCAATGAGTCCAAAGACCAATCCACCGAAAAAGGCGCCATACGGTGATGAAAGACCGCCCAAGACTGCGATAACAAAGGCCTTCAGGGTATATCCGCCTCCCATATAAGGGTTAATGCCAACCGGGATAAACATGGTGAGAAGGACACCACTCGCTACAGTGAGCCCTATTCCCAATGAAAAACTCAAGGCATAGGCCCCTCCAACATTTATACCGCAAACCCTGGCGCCCTCACTGTCCTCAACAACACTTCTCACGGCCGAGCCTGCCCGGGTCTTATTAAACCACAAATAGAGCAGGACAGCGATGAGTGCGCTCCCGATGCACGCATACAATTTTGCCATTGGAAAAACAGTTACACCAATATTGATTTTACCTACAACCCAATTGTAGCCACGAAACTCTGATCCGAAGATGAGTTTTATAAGCTCTTCAAGCAAAATTCCGAGGGAAAAAGTCGCCAGCAGAGTGGCGAGTTCCGGCGCCTTGATTAACCTTTGCATGGTTGTATAGTAAAATATAAACCCCAAGCCCATGCCTATGGCAAAGGCAACAGGGACAGCAAGGATTGGATTGATTCCAAGGGTGTTGAACAGCCAGAGTGTTACAAATGCTCCCACCATGATAAAGGCTCCGTGCCCAACATTTACTACCTTCAGAACACCAAAAATAAGGCTTAGACCCATCGTAGCCATACCATAAACAGCGCCTAACACAAGGCCCTGGATCAAATTGCCGGCTAACTGTTCTAATATCATTCTAAAATCCCCTCAATGTATTTATTGGGTACAAAAATCGCCACCATCAAACATTGTAACTCAATAAGTTGGGGCAGCAGCTTAAAAATGCTCCCTGACTTTATGTGGGCCTTGTTGTGCCTTATTGCCCGACAGATACCCCAACTTATTGAGAAGAGCACCAAAGATTTTGATGGTGGCGATTGTAGCTATATATTATTTTGGAACCGCCACCTTCCCCTTTGCTTTTTCGGCGAAAGTAGGCATGGGGTAGCAAGGTTTCCCGGTTTGAGCTTCTTCGGGCCAAACAATAACCCTCTTACCATCCTGCCATTGCACGTCCACCATGGAATGGCCGACCTGAAGGCCTGTTTCATCAACATCCCAGCCACCATAAAAAGACATGAAAGTAAGATCGCCAAGGGCCGCCCTTACTTTATCCGAATCAATAGAATTCGCTTTTTCCACAGCCAATACATAGGCTAAGACCTGAGCAGCAGCTTCCGCAGCGTGATAGTCGGGGATAATATTTTTGCCCAGGGCCTTTTTGAAAAGGGCTACAAATTCATCCTGACTTGGACCAATCCAGGGAAGCTTTACTTTCTTGGCCTCTTGAGCTGAATATTTTACGCCGTATTCCCAGTGTGAGGGACCCATGACGCCTTCGGCCATGCTGGTCAGGGCCTTGTAAAATGCTGGCAGTGTTGCGGCTGCTATCAGGGAGAGGGCATTGCTATTTATGCCCAGATCAGCCATCTGACGATTAAAAAGCTGGCCGTCTTCAAAGTGCCCGCCACCAAGGATAAAGTCCGGATTGCTTGCTTTTAATGCAGAAAGCAGGGGAGTTAAGTCTGTTACCCCTTTTGGATATGTACGCTCAAAGACAACATTAAATCCAAGCTTTTTGGCGTGTTTTTCTGCTCCGTGCATAACCATCTTTGCGAATTCGGAGTCCTCATAGGCCAGCGCAACTTTTTTGGCCGTTGGGTCAATCTTATGAATCATATTAAGTGTTCCCTCGTGATACCTGGTGGCAGGCCCTATAGTCTGGACAATATACCTAAATCCCTGCCTGAATATCTTGTTGTTTGCTCCGCCATGATCCATATAGAGCATCTTATGGCTTTCTGCCACAGGGGCTCCCCTGAGAGTAAGCCCAGAGCTATATGCGGAAAAAACAACGTTTACTTTATCGACCGTGATCAGACGTCCGATAAGGCTTGTCACGGACTCCTTTTTGGACTCGCAGTCATAGTATTTGTACTTAAGAGGAATTCTTTTTTTACCTACCAAGACACCAGCATAGACATTATTTACCCAATCTACACATGCCTTTATTCCCCCGATGGCCTGTTCCCCTGCCTTTGCGTATTTTCCAGAAAGGCAGGCTGGATGACCAATTACCAATTTTTTTGGCGCTGCAATTGCATTCGCCGATACAAAAAACCCGATAATTGCTATAAAGATTAGAGCAGTTTTAAAATAACTTTTTTTCATGTTTCTCCCCCCTTTTTAGTTTATTGTTGTAGAAAATAATGTATAGCCCATAAAAAAATAGAAAAAATCCTGTTATGTAATCTACATAACAGGATCTGAAAACTTCCCTACTATATGATTATTTAGAACGACCGATAAATATTTACTCAAGGGGTAAATTATTAATAGCATTTTTCTGAGCCAAGTAAATTTTCACGTAATATCTACATCTCTTGGTAATTTGTTATTTACTGTTTGTCAAGAACTTTTTGCCTTTTTGCCAGCACAACTTTCCAGAGCATTCTTCCGCCATGTTTCTTCAGCGGCATCAAGAAAAAAACTCTTTCTGATTTTGATCATTGTCTCCTTGTTAAAAATTATGTTTAAATGCCATTGGATGCGAAAAAATCTTTCCTGAGGCGATTATGATGAAAAAAAAAGTATTAAAAAGCAGCCTTTTAAATGTAGCCATTTCAGATATTGATTTAACACCAGGCCCATTATGTATGAGCTTTAATTTTAACCTGGGACCTCTTAAGGCATCTATTGAAAAATTTGGTATTATAAATACACCATATCTGCTTAAAAATGCCGATAACAATTTTTTAGTAGTTGCCGGTTACCGAAGGCTAATGGCTGTAAAAGAATTGGGGTGGCGGGATATAGTATGCCACGTGTTACCTGATAGTTTCTCCCTGTTTAATGGGCTTTTATTTAATTTAACTGATAACCTCATTAATCGTCAATTGAATAATATTGAGAAAGGGATGGTTTTGCAAAGACTAACACGTTTTGTTAGCACAGAAGAAATAGTAACCAATTTCATGCCTATTCTTGGTATTCCTTCAAGCAAAGAGCAATTAGAATTATTCTTAGGCTTAGAGGAGTTAGAAGAGAGAATAAAGATTTCTGTCGCTATGGAAAGATTATCCATGCGGGTGGCTGGATTACTCAGGTATTTTGAGAAAAAGGATCGTCTTGCAATTAATCATTTATTTACAACTTTAAAGTGGAGCTTTAATCAGCAATGGGAGACTATCCAATGGATTAAAGAAATTGCCAGCAGGGAAGGGCGCTCAATTAAAGAGATTATAGATTCAAAAGATATTAAAGAGGTTTTACATAATACTGCGATGAATAAACCGCAGAAGGTAAAAACCATAGTTAAGATACTGAAATTCAGAAGATTTCCATCGCTTTCGAGGGCTGAAAAATTATTTAACAAGGGTATTTCCAATCTTTCTCTCCCCTTGGGAGTTAAAATAATTCCCCCACCTTTTTTTGAGGGGACGGATTACAGACTTGAAGTAAGGTTTAGAAAAGGCGAAGATCTGAAAGGGAAGTTAGCTGATTTATATAACTTGTCTGAATTAAAACAAATACCCGATTTTTGGAAGGACATATAGTATTTCGGATTTCAAAAAAGCATTTATAAAATACCATAACTATTAAGCCACCAAGACCCAAAGACACAAAGAGAAAATGAATATAAAAAGGCTATTATAAAGAATAATTGTATAATCTTAGTGTCTTGGAGCC
>QMLT01000159.1 GCA_003646875.1 Deltaproteobacteria bacterium | reverse complement strand
GTCTATACACGATCGGTTATGTTGGGAAATTTTACAATCTTTGGCATAGTCATTTCAGGAATTATAGCCAGGCGAAAGCGGGCGGAGGAGGCGCTGCAAAAAGCCAATAGGTCCCTCAAGACACTCAGTAATTGCAACCAGGCGCTGGTGCGTGCCACAGAGGAGTTGGGCTTACTGAATGAAATGTGCCGGATTATCGTGCAGGTTGGCGGATATCGCCTGGCGTGGGTCGGCTTTGTCGAGCAGGACGAAAACAAGACCGTGCTCCCGGTGGCGCAGGCGGGATACGAAGATGGGTATCTCGACACGGTGAACATCACATGGGCGGATACCGAACAGGGACGCGGTCCCACCGGCAAGGCTATCCGGACGGGCAAACCCTCTATTTTAAAAAACATTCTGACAGACCCCGAATACACTCCCTGGCGTTCTGAAGCGACCAGGCGTGGCTATGGATCCTCGATAGCCATACCTTTAATTGCTGATGATAGCACCTTTGGAGCGCTGAACATCTATGCGGCAGAACCGGATGCCTTTGGTGCGGAAGAAGAGAAACGGCTTACGGAATTAGCAGATGACATGGCGTATGGCATCATGGCGCTGAGAATCGGCGTTGCGCGCAAACAAGCGGAGGAGGCGCTGAAAGAGGCGCAGCGATATACACGCGGGCTCATTGAAGCCAGCCTGGATGCTTTAGCGACAATCTCACCAGAGGGCAAGATAACTGATGTAAACCATGCAGTAGAGTTGATCACAGGAATGTCCCGCAAGGAGATTATTGGGACAGATTTCTCAAACTACTTCACCGAACAGGAGGCAGCCCGTAAGAGTTACCAACATGTCTTCCGAGATGGCTTTGTCCGGGATTATCCTCTTGAGATCAAACACAGTGATGGAAAGATTACCCCTGTCCTTTACAATGCCTCTGTCTATAGAGATGACCAAGGTCGCGTGGCCGGTGTTTTTGCAGCCGCAAGGGACGTAACCGAGATCAAGCGGGCAGAGGAGGAGAAAATCCGTCTTTTGGCAGAGGTTCAGGCTGCTGAAGTTGCCAACCAGGCCAAGTCCGATTTTCTGGCCAGCATGTCCCACGAATTGCGCACCCCGCTCAATGCCATTATGGGGTTCTCACAGGTCTTGCAGGAACAATACTTTGGGGAACTTAACGAGAAACAGGCGGAATATACCAATGACATTCTGGAAAGCGGAAAACACCTTCTTTCTCTGATTAACGATATTCTTGACCTCTCCAAGGTTGAAGCCGGCAGGATGGAGCTTGATCTCTCACAGGTAAATATCTCGAGTCTTCTGGAAAACAGCATGATAATGATCAAGGAGAAGGCATTTAAACATGGGATAACTCTTGACCTGAAGATCCCTGAAGAGCTGTCAGGACTTGAGATACAGGCGGACGAGCGAAAGCTGAAGCAGGTGATGTTTAACCTTCTTTCTAATGCGGCCAAATTTACCCCTGATGAAGGAGAAATCCGTGTGACCGTGGATCTCATTTCGGAGTTAGGAGTTAGGATTTTAGAATTAAAAGAAGCCGAAAAACAACTGGCAATCCAAAATCCAAAATCGAAAATCGAAATCAGCGTAGCTGATAATGGTATTGGCCTCAGTCCCGAAAATCAGGAAAAAATCTTCCAAGAGTTCTACCAGGTTCGTGGAGGAACTATGGATAAGACTCCTGGCACAGGATTAGGTCTGCCGCTGACTAAAAAACTTGTGGAGATGCATGGTGGAAGGATCTGGGTGGAAAGCAAAGGGGAAGGAAAGGGTAGTCGTTTCAGCTTCTTGCTACCTGTTAAATCTGAGTCTCTTGAGCTAAATGCAGATCTGTTGAACCATCTGAGGAGTTTGGCCAGTTCTTACGAAAAACATAAGAAACCTTTTACGTTGTGCTATTTGCATATTGACAAAGAGCATTTCAAAGAAAAGGCTTCGAGAATCAGAGAAGCCTTTGTAAAAGAAAAAAGGGGTGACGATTTTTTAGCAAGGGATAAGAAGGGGGACATTTATTTGGTTATGCAGGGGGCAGATAGAGCGAAGGTCAAAGTTGCTTGTAATCGATTAATAAAGAAGATAAAGTCCATGTTTGAAGGCCTGGAAATCTCATATTCGACAGCCACCTTTCCTGAAGATGGTGAAACACCGGATGCAATACTAAAAAAAGTGAGAAAAGGGTAAGAGATATCAAGGGGGGTCATATGGGAAAAGTTATTCTCATATTGGAGAATGATCCCAAGAATCTCAAATTGGTGACGGTCATTCTTCAGGTGTCAGGATATGCCACTTTACAAGCAACTGATGGAAAGCAGGGGGTTGAATTGGCAAGGAAGGAGAAGCCGGATCTCATTCTAATGGATATCCAGATACCAGTTATGGACGGCCTTGAGGCCACCAAGTTATTAAAGAATGATGGTGCAACCAGGGATATCCCCGTTATCGCCCTGACAGCTTATGCCATGAAAGGAGATGAGGAAAAGATGCGGGCTGCGGGCTGCGACGGATATATCACCAAGCCTATTGATATTAAGGGATTTTTGAAAAAGATATCCGAGGTTATTTCTAAGTGAAAAAAAGACCAGGCAGACACAGAAAGATATTGGCGGTTGATGATGAGCCTAAAAACATTAAATTGATTGAAGCCATATTGATTCCGGAAGGGTATGCTGTAGAAACCGCCACCAGTGGTCAAGAGGCCTTGGACAAGGTTAGGGCGATCAAACCTGATCTTATCCTATTAGATATTATGATGCCCGGGATGGACGGCTACCAGGTCTGCAAAAATATTCGCTCTGATGCCTCTATCCCTTATATTCCCATTATCTTTTTTACAGCCATGCGCACTGATCAAAAGGACATGATTCATGGTCTTGATATAGGTGGGGATGATTATGTCCTAAAGCCTTTCGATACGTTTGAACTACTGTCAAGAATAAGAGCTGCACTTAGAATCAAAGGGCTGTATGATGAGCTTGCTCTAACCAAGACGGAACTCTCCCGATATGTCTCTTTATCCACCCTGAAAATGGTGGAAAAAACCACTTTGGGGAAAAATATTCCATCCGGCGAAACCACGTATGTAACTGTTCTGTTTTCTGATGTAAGAGGGTTTACCAACATTGCGGAGGATATGGATCCGGCAGAGGTTTTTGAAATGTTGAATCTCTGTCTTTCCAAACAGATTAGGGTGGTGGAAGGTCATCAGGGTATCATCGATAAATTAACTGGAGACGAAATTATGGCCATCTTTGAAGGTCAAGACATGGCCAGAAACGCCTTGCAATGCGCAGTTTCAATTGTGAATACCCTCTGTAGTTCTGATCGTTGCTTAACCGCCGATTGGGTAGGCGTAGGTATTGGCATCAATACCGGACCGGTTTATGTGGGCAGCATTGGATCAGAAACTTTTAAAGATTATACAGTTGTTGGTAATACAGTGAATATAGCGGCCAGACTCTGTGGATTTGCCAAAAAATTTCAAATCCTTTTTACTGAATCAACAAGGGATTTAATTGATGCAAAAGAATTTGGATATACCTCTGTCGGCAATCTTTCATTAAAAGGGGTAAATGCATTGACGGAGGTCTTTGAATTGAATATGGTCGATTGATGTCCGCCTTGGCGCGACGTGATATGGATATTCTCTTGCCTCTGTTGCTTCTCCATATCTGGCATTGCGTTACTTGATCAATTCTGGCCAGGCCTGCCCGCCATCTGGCAGGCGGATCTGGGCCAGGGATTGTCGATTGCAGGAAGGAGTGATGCTGAGATGGCAAAAAGATCTAAAATTTTGGTGGTAGATGATGAAAATCGGAATCTTCGTCTTATGGAAGCCCTTTTAATCCCACTGGGATATGAGGTGATCCTGGCACGAGATGGGGAAGAAGCTCTTGAAAAGGTAAGAGAGATTCCTCCTGATGTTGTATTGCTTGATATCATGATGCCCAAAATGGATGGCTTTGAGGTGGCCAGGCGATTGAAAAAGGATGAAGAGACTAAAATAATCCCCATTGTCATGGTGACAGCCTTGAAAGAAGTGGAAGATCGCATAAAGGCCCTGGAAGTGGGGGCAGATGATTTTTTGACCAAGCCTGTAGATAAAGTAGAATTAAAGGCAAGAGCGCAGTCCCTGCTTAAAGTAAAGGCGTACAACGATCACATGCGTAATTATCAAAAGGAATTAGAGGCCGAAGTCGCCAAAAGGACGAAGCAATTGAGGCGGGCCTTTGAAAAAATCAAAGTGGCCTCCCTCGATACAATCTACCGCCTCTCCAGAGCGGCTGAATATAAGGATGAGGATACCGGCGCCCATATTCTTCGTATGAGCAATTACTCAGCCGTTGTGGCCCGGAAAATGGGCCTGAATGAGAAGAGCGTGGAAGCGATCCTATATGCCGCACCGATGCACGATATCGGCAAGATCGGCACTCCTGATCGCATATTACTGAAACCGGGAAAACTGGACCCGGGTGAGTGGGAAATCATGAAGCAACATGCCACCAATGGCGGACGGATCCTGGAGGGTTCTGACGCTGGTTTTATCAAATTAGGTGAGGTTATAGCCCTCACACATCATGAAAAATGGGACGGCAGCGGGTATCCCAAAGGACTTAAGGGTTCAAAGATCCCCCAGGCAGGACGAATTACAGCCATTGCGGATGTCTTTGATGCGCTTACATCCAAGCGACCTTACAAGGAGCCTTTTTCTTTGGAAAAGTCTTTCGCCATTATCAAAGAGGGGCGAGGAAACCATTTTGACCCGGATGTGGTAGATGCCTTCTTCGCTATTGAAGATGAGATATTGTCAATCAAAGCAAAATATAAAGACGACCAGGAGAGCCTGCTTGTCCAGATGGCTGGAAAACCGATGTGAACCCACTGCCACTGTGGTCACTATTTTGTTATGCAGAGTAACGTTTGATATATACTTACTGCAAAAGGTTTGACTTTCCTGTCATAGCCATGGGTGGATGCCAGGTCAGTTTTCTCGCTTCCTACGGATGGGGCTGACTATGGTGTTTTTGCCAATGG
>QMLT01000158.1 GCA_003646875.1 Deltaproteobacteria bacterium | reverse complement strand
TTTTCATATAGTGGCCGAAATCTTTTGAGATCATAGTATGGCTAATCATAAAACCAAAAAGACCATTGATGAGATAAACAGGCGGATAAAAGAAGGCAAGGTGGTAGTAGTTACCGCCGAAGAAATGGTAGGCATAGTAAAGGAAAATGGTCCGGGAAAAGCCGCAAAAGATATTGATGTCGTTACAACTGGAACCTTTTCCCCGATGTGTTCATCAGGGGCGTTTATTAATTTTGGCCACAGTAAACCACCTATCAAGGCATCTCAGGTAACCCTTAATGATGTTCCTGCATATGCCGGCCTTGCCGCTGTAGATATATATATAGGCGCCGCAGAACCAGCAATAGATGACCCATTAAATAAGGTTCACCCGGGTCAATTCAAATATGGTGGCGGACATGTCATACATGACCTTATTTCTGGTAAAAAAGTTCGGCTGGTTGCCAGGGCATATACAACGGATTGCTACCCCAAACGAGAAATAAAAAAACAAATAAGACTATCAGATCTGCCCTATGCTGTCCTGGTTAATCCCAGAAACGCTTACCAGAACTACCATTGTGCTGTAAACCTACAAGATAAAATGATCTATACCTATATGGGTGTCTTAAGACCCAAGGCTGGTAATGCTAACTATGCAACAGCGGGCCAGCTTAGCCCACTTTTGAATGATCCTTACTGTATGACAATTGGTCTGGGAACCAGGATTTTCCTTGGGGGTGCCCAGGGATACGTAACCTGGGCTGGAACACAGCACAATCTATCGGTTGCAAGAGGCAAAAATGGTGTCCCTTTAGAACCAGGCGCAACTCTGATGGTGATGGGCGATTTAAAAGCGATGAATCCACGCTGGCTCGTAGGAGTAAGCATGCTTGGTTATGGATGTTCCCTGGCTGTAGGTATGGGTATCCCGATCCCAATCCTGAATGAGGATATAGCCCGCTATACTGGTGTCTCTGATGACGACATCTTCACACAGGTTATTGACTATGGCAAAGACTATCCCGCGGGAAACGCCAGAAGCCTGGGTGTGGTAAGCTATGCAGAATTAAAGAGTGGAACGATAACACTTAATGGCAAAACCATCCAGTCAGTGCCAGTTTCCTCTTATGTAAGGGCTCGAGAGATTGCAGGTATCCTCAAAGAATGGATTCAAAAAGGGCAATTCTATCTTGGTCAACCTCAGCACCTTCTCAAGGATATGTAAATGGCTGTAACCGTTCATGGGTTCAGGGCATATGGGTGTTGAACCGTTGAACGCTTAATATTTTATAGGTCAGTGACGAAAACCAAGAAATTAAAAAATCTCTTAGATTCTATGGGATCTGTTTTAATAGCCCTTTCAGGCGGTGTAGATAGCGCCTTTCTCCTTCAAATAGCCTCCGAAACTCTCAAAGAAAAGGTAAAGGCTGTAACTTTTACCTCTCCAATCTTTCCGAAAAATGATCTTATCAGGGCACAAAATGTCGCCAGGAAATTAAAGATAGACCATATAAAAATCAAATTCGATATACTTTCTCACGGTGATTTTTGTAAAAACGATAAAATGAGGTGTCATGTCTGTAAAACAAAAATGATTGAAGAGTTAAAAAAAGAGGCTAAAAGACAAGGTATTAACCATATAGCCGATGGTAGTAATATTGACGACATGAAAGATTACCGGCCAGGTCTGCTGGTAGCACAAAAATCAGGGATAAAATCACCCTTACTTGAGGCCGGTTTAGGCAAAAAAGATATAAGACAAGAGGCACAAGAAAGAAAAATAGAAATATGGAATATGCCATCTTCTGCCTGTCTGGCCTCACGAATAGCCTATGGCGCCTATATAAATGAAAGTGACCTATCTATCATAGAAAAAGGAGAAGAATTTTTACATCAGCTCGATTTTAGAGAAGTGAGAATACGTTATCATCCGCCTATTGCCAGGATCGAGGTCTCAACGCAAGAGATCGTACGATTGGCAGAATTACCTATCAGAGATAAGGTGTTAGAAAAGCTTAAAGAACTTGGTTTCAAATATATTACACTTGATCTTTCTGGTTTCAGAAGTGGTAGCATGAATGATCTGCTTTCTTAAAACTTCTCCCTACCTGAACAATTTAATATTGACAGACAAGATATTATCTGTTAATTCTTTTCAATAATATGGGGCTGTAGCTCAGCTGGGAGAGCACATGACTGGCAGTCATGAGGTCAGGGGTTCGAGCCCCCTCAGCTCCACCATGTAAAACCCTTTCTTTCAAAAATTACCTCACTTTTTTCAGACATATTCTTCTCCTTTTATCCTTTCCACATAATGTTGTGCAGAGAATGCAGCCGTAGCGCCATCTCCGCAGGCAGTGACAACCTGTTTAAGGTTTTTCTTGCAGCAGTCACCACAGGCAAATATGCCCTCTCTCGACGTATTCATCTCCCTATCTACTATGATGTAGTCATCATCACTTTTCTTAAGAATATTACCAAGAAAGCCCAGGTTAGGCAGATACCCAATAAACACAAATACTCCATTTACTTGTAGATCTTTTATCTCTCCTGTCTTGAGATTTCTAAGCTTTACTCCTTCTACCAGTGTCTGACCAAATATTTCATCCACGACAGAATCAAAGATTACCTCTATCCTTGTATTGCTAAATACCTTTTCCTGAATTATCTTTGTTCCCCGAAACCTATCTCTTCTATGGATAATATAAACCTTCTGCGCGAATCTGGTTAGAAACAATGCATCTCCCAGGGCCACATCTCCACCACCTACCACTGCCACAGTAAGGTCACGAAAAAAGGCCCCATCACAGGTGGCACAATAGGACACACCTTTACCAGTAAACTCGAGCTCTCCCGGGACCCCTAGTTTCCTTTGCTCCTCGCCCGCAGCAACAATTATAGACAGACATTGGTAGGGTACAGGATCGTTATCTACAAAAATCTTCTTGATATTGCCGTCTTCACTAAATTCAATCCGGTTGATTTCTCCATATGCTATCAGAGTACCAAAGGATCTGGCCTGTTCTTCCATATTATGAACGAGCTCTGCGCCTGAAATCCCGTCAATGAAGCCAGGATAATTCTCTATTTTATCCGACAGGGAAGCCTGTCCGCCAATACCTAATTTTTCAATCAATATCGTGGACAACCTTGCCCTTGTTGTGTATATAGCCGCTGTTAGGCCAGCCGGTCCACCACCTATTATAATAACATCATAAACTTCCGCCTTATTTATTGAATCTTTATCCATAAATTATGTCCTTTCTTTGAAAATGTCTAAATCTTGCCTGCCATCCCTGCCCTAGATTATATCAGGATAAAAGGTTGCCAGGCGGGTCTGGAACAGGGTTATAAGTTAACAATGCCTAACTTTAAAGAAATTAATCATGTTAACATTTAATTCAAGTTAAATTGGATGGATGTATTAATTTTAGGCATTTTAGATCACTTATAACTTTTTCGATGTTACTGTTACCAGACCATCTTCTTTGACTGCTATCAAGACAAAATCAAAGAGATCCCTTTGCAAACAAAAAAGAGGGTCTTCCCCTGGAAGATACGGTTTATCTCCCCTTATAAATTTTTGAGCAGCCTCATTAAATATAATACTTTTCAGGGTCTCAAGATGATTGTAATGAAGCCCTTTAAGGAGGCACTCTAAGTAGTCAGCGCATCCTTCATCCTCTGGTGACTTACTAATACCCCTTCTTCCCATGGCTACCACTGTTACAACCTCGGGAAGGGGATTTTGAGCAAGTATATATCTGGATATAGCCTTCGCCATAACATAACTTCCAGGGATAACTATCTCTGCTTGAGCAAGTGCGCTTATCACACCGGTAACACCAGCCGTTGTCCTTTGAACTACGATCTTTTCTTTAAGAAAACCCTTTGGTTTCCTGATGAGTTCAGAGGGAGAATTTCCGAGATCAAAACCAGGGATCAATTGCTCGTTAACCTCACCTGCCAGGACTATATCATCATGATTCGTTTTAAGGTAGAAGGCCTCTTCAGGATTGCGCACAAAGATTACCTTTCTGGCTCCGAGATAAAAAAAAATGGGAGTCACGCTAAAGGCCCTAAACACATCAATAATAATAGCAAGCCCTTGAGCCCGTTGAGCGCCTTCGATCAAACTGTCTCTTACTATTTTCATCTCTATTAGGCAAAAAGTTAGCCAAGTCTCTTTAGATCATCTACGAGACCCTGAACGGCCTGAGCCGACCGCTGAAGGGACTCATTCTCATCATCTGTAAGTTTTATCTCCACTATCTCCTCCGCCCCGGCTGAACCAAGTTTTACTGGCACACCTATAAATAGATTATGTATCCCATATTCACCCTGTAGGTAGGTAACACAGGGAAGGATCTTCTTTTTATCCTTTAAAATTGCCTCAGCCATTTCCGTGGCCGCAGATGCAGGAGCGTAAAAGGCGCTTCCTGTTTTTAATAAACCAACAATCTCACCCCCACCATTTCTTGTTCTTTCAATAATTGCCTCAATCCTTTCAGCCGAGATAAGCTCAGTGATAGGTATGCCCGCTACCGTAGAATACCTGGGAAGAGGAACCATGGTATCGCCATGAGCGCCAAGAACAAAGGCATGGGTATTCTCAACAGAAACATTTAGCTCCATAGCAATAAATGCCCTGAACCTCGCAGAATCCAGCACACCTGCCATTCCGATGACCCTTTTTTTATCAAAGCCGCTTGTATCAAAGGCAACGTGGCACATTGCATCTAAAGGATTGCTTACTATAATGAGAATAGCATCAGGCGCAACAGTTGCAATCTCCTTAATAACTGATTTCATAATGCCTGCATTAGTTGTAAGTAGATCATCCCTGCTCATTCCTGGTTTTCTGGGAATACCTGCTGTTACAATGACTATTTCTGACCCCTTTGCAAGAGAATAGTCATTAGTTACACCAATAATCTTTGAATCATGGGTCTCGATTGGGGCAGCCTCAGTAAGATCAAGCGCCTTTCCAGCCGGCACACCCTCCAGGATATCAATCAATGCAACATCCGCCAATTCTTTCTCAGCGATCCTCATAGCCACAGTTGCGCCTACATTTCCTGCCCCAATAACAGTTACTTTTTTTCTCATTTCATTTACTCCTTTCTAAATTT
>QMLT01000157.1 GCA_003646875.1 Deltaproteobacteria bacterium | reverse complement strand
TCGTCCCGCAGAGCGGGACGGGCGGGCCTCATACTTACAGTCAAAGGAATTTAGAAGAGTCGGTCATAGAAAAAGAGCCTTCAGGCATTTTTTCATTCCCCAGGGGAATAAGGGCAGGCACATGCCTGCACGATATATTCGAGCACCTCGACTTTGTGCAAAAAGATACCACTATAATTAAACAACTGATTGCAAATAAACTAATTGAATACGGCTTTGAGCTTACATGGCAGGAAACCGTCTATAATATGATACAAAAGGTGCTATCCGTTCCACTTGAGCCGGAGAGAAATGATTTTACATTATCACGCATACCGAGCCAGGATCGTATTAATGAGCTGGAATTCTATTTCCCATTAAAGTCGATCTCCACGAAAAAATTAAACCACATATTTGCGAAATATGCTGGCCCCGAGCTTTCTGCAGAATTCCCCGAGCGTATTGAACGGCTGGATTTTAAGCCTGTCAGGGGATTTATGAGGGGATTTATAGACATGGTTTTCCAGTTCCAGGGTCAATTCTACCTGGTTGACTGGAAATCAAATCTCCTTGGAAGCAAGCTGGAAGACTATGATCAGAAAGGATTGGCAGCAGCCATGAAAGATGAGTTTTACATTATCCAATGCCACATATACATCATTGCTCTGAATCAATACCTTCGGTTACGCCTGCCGGGCTATACATATGAAACGCATTTTGGGGGGGCCTACTATATATTCCTGCGCGGAGTGGATCCTGACAAGGGGACAGGATTTGGCATTTATAGAAAGAGACCATCTGAAAAATTTATAAATAGACTTTGTGCAGACTTGATAGATGAGACAGGAATGGTTACGCCGTGAAACAGGAAGCCCTGTATCGACTTTACGAGAATGGAATACTCTCCGCGCTTGACATCCATTTTTCAAGCTTTATATCAAGGCTTGTCGGCGGGCATGTTCCGGAGTTATCCCTTGCGGCAGCCCTTGTAAGTAGCTACACGAGACAGGGACATGTATGCCTTGATCTTTCCAGCGTAGAGGGCAAAGAGTTGCTTAAGGGAGAAAATGGGATTGATCCTGTTGTATGTCCTGAGTTGAACACCTGGTGCAAACAACTTAGAAAAACTGGTGTGGTGGGAAATCCCGGAGAATACAAACCGCTGATTCTTGATGACCGTTCGAGGCTTTATCTGTTTCGTTACTGGGATTATCAAGAAAGATTGGCGGACTTAATTACCAGACGCCTAAGCGATACTACTGTGAAAAGCGATATTGGCATTCTAAAAGAAGAACTAACGCGGCTTTTTCCTTCAGAACAGGTGAAAGATATAAACTGGCAGAGGGTAGCTGCCTTTACAGCGTTGATAAAAAGATTCTGTGTTATTTCCGGGGGGCCTGGAACAGGCAAAACCTCGATCGTAACAGCAATACTCGGCCTGCTTCTTAAACAGGCCAAGCCAGAAAGGCTTAGAATAGCCCTTATCGCTCCCACAGGAAAAGCCGCTGCAAAGTTGCAGAAAGCAATCAGAAGCATGAAAATAAAGCTCTCATGTCCGGACAGCATCAAGGAGGCAATCCCTGAAGAGGCCTCCACCATACACCGGCTGCTCGGATATATTCCGAACTCCCCTTATTTTCATTATAATGCCAAGAATACACTGCCGGTAGATGTCGTGGTAGTGGATGAGGCCTCGATGGTAGACCTGGCGCTGATGTCCAAGCTTATCCAGGCCCTTCCTTTACAGGCCCGGATAATACTCTTAGGAGATAAAGACCAGCTCGCTTCAGTTGAGGCAGGCGCCGTTCTCGGTGATATATGTGATACTGGCGCTGAACACAGTTTTTCACAAGAATTTTCTAAGGATTGTAAAGAAATCACTGGATACACGATTCATACACAAAAAAATGGGGCGTCTGAATCGGAAATTCGGGATTGTATTATTCAGCTTGAAAAAAACTATAGATTTGGCAGTGACAGCGGCATTGGAGCGGTAAGTTGCGCGGTAAATACAGGGGATAGTGTCCATGCAATAAAACTTATGAAGGGCCAAAAATATGGAGATATTTCATGGAAAAACCTTCCGCAACCCAAGGATTTGACTCAAGTTATCAAGGCTGCTGTTATGCAAGGGTATGGGGATTATTTAAGGGCCAGCGATCCTTTTGAGGTTTTTCAGGTATTTGAGCGGTTTCGGATCCTTTGTGCCCTAAGGGAAGGCCCCTACGGTGTGATTGCCATAAATTATTTGGTTGAGCAAATCCTTAAGGGAGAGGGACTCATAAACCCAGACAGGAGATGGTATCCAGGTCGTCCAGTGCTGATTACAAGAAATGACTATAATCTACAATTATTTAATGGAGATATGGGAATAGTCCTGTCAGATCCCAGTGTAAATAATGAACTCCGCGTTTTCTTTTACTCCACAGATGGCGCTTTTAAAAAGTTTCATCCGTTGCAATTGCCTGAACACGAAACCGTGTATGCCATGACTGTTCATAAAAGCCAGGGATCAGAATTTGACAAAGCGCTTTTAGTCCTGCCTGACAGGGAATCTCCAGTATTAACACGGGAGCTCATATACACAGGAATTACACGCGCCAAGAAGAGCGTTGAGATATGGGCGAATGAGCGTGTCTTTCGTTTTGCTGTCTCCCGGCATATCGAGCGGACGTCAGGGTTGCGCGATGCCCTGTGGAGCAAAAAAATGGGCTAGCCAAAATCGGCTAACCCTTCGCTTTTCTTGGTAGCGGGGTCAGGATTCGAACCTGAGACCTTCGGGTTATGAGCCCGACGAGCTACCAGACTGCTCCACCCCGCGTCATATATATTTCTATTATAACGTTAATTTGCATTTAGTCAAATAAAAATTTCGTGAAAACCTGTTAAAACTCTCAGGAATTGCACAAAGTCACGGCCTGGGATGATATTTTTCATGAATCTCTTTTAATCTATCCCCTGTAACATGGGTATATATTTGTGTGGTAGATATATCAGCATGACCTAACATTATCTGAACTGATCTAAGATCAGCCCCTCCTTCCAGGAGATGGGTGGCAAATGAATGTCTTACTGTGTGCGGAGTAACGCCTTTATTTATTCCAGCCATCAACGCATATTTTTTTATAATCTTCCATAATCCCTGTCTTGTTATAGGACTCCCTCTGCTGTTAAGAAAAATATAGGGTCCGCCTGCGGCGTATCTTTTTTTTAACAAAGTTGGCCTGCTGTTTGATAAATAATCTTTTAGAGAATCTATAGCCTTACTTCCCATTGGAATGATTCTTTCTTTGGATCCCTTCCCTATTGTCCTGATAGAGCCAACTTCAAGATTAATATTGTATATCGTAAGAGCTATCAATTCAGTAACCCGTAACCCAGTAGCATATAAAATCTCTATTATAGCCTTATCCCTTTTTCCCAGCGCTGTCGTTATATCTGGCTGCATAAGAAGGGAGTCTATCTCGTCCCTGGTTAAAACATCAGGTAAATGTTGATACATCTTTGGTATACCCAACAACCTGGCCGGATTAGATTCGATGTCTCCTTCGGATACCAAAAAACGGTAAAACATTCTTATGGAAACAAGCCGCCTGGCCATGGATCTGGGTGATAGTTCAGCGTTTTGTTCAACTATAAAGGATGTCAAATCCTCCTGACTAATGTGGATAGGAGAAAGTCCTTTCCGCTTTAAGAAATCAAAAAACCTAATAAGATCATGACTATAGGCCACAATCGTATTTGTAGATAAACCCCTCTCAACTTTAAGTTGATTAATAAACTGATCTAATAACTGATTTTCAGAAACGTCTTGGCCCGAAGGCATAGTCTGTCTTCCCTAAAAGGAATAAAAATTCTTGTTTGTTGTTAAAACCCTTGCGCCATCCCCTTCAAGTACAACCATCTCCTCCAATCTGACACCACCATTTCCTGGTATATATATCCCTGGCTCAATAGTAAATACCATCCCCTCTTTTAATACCTCTGGCTTAAGTGGCCCAACAGAAGGCCTCTCATGAGGAGCCATGCCAATCCCATGACCAAGGGAGTGACCAAAAAAATCACCAAATCCAGCATTTTTTATAACATCTCTGGCAATGGAGTCTGCCTCATTGGTTTTCATTCCGGGCCTTACAGATTGTAATGCTAACAACTGTGCCTTGCGAACTACCCTGTAGATTTCTTTAAAATCAGATGGAGGATTGCCTAAAAAAACGGTCCTCGTCATATCTGAACAGTAACCATTAAGTTTTGCGCCTACGTCGAGAATTATTGGTTCGCCCTCCCCTATTCTTCTCTCTGTAGGCACTGCATGAGGCAAGGCGCCATTTGGACCAGAGGCCACAATAGGCGGGAAGGAAGCGCCATCGGCGCCCTGTTCTCGTATAAGGGCCTCAATTTTCCATGCTATATCCTTTTCAACCTGACCGGGGGTTAATTCAGAAATTACCCGAGCAAGGACATTTCCCATGAGCTGCGCGGATCTGCTTAACATGTCAACTTCTTCTGGCCCCTTAATCATTCTTATTTCTTCAACGAGATTGGAAACCGCGATAAGCTCAACTGATGGAGAATGTTGGGATGCCTTTTCTTTTGCCTTTTGATAGGTATCCCAGATCAGGTAACCGCCTTCAAATCCCAATTTTTGTGTATTTAAACGGTCAAAAATCTCAGGTAATATGTCAATTAAGCCCTTCTTATGAGTTACGACCTCAAAACCAACTACATCTTGCTGTGCCTGGATTGTGTATCTTGAATCTGTGACCAAAAGAGCCTGGTCAAGGGTTATAAACAGACAACCTGATGACTCATCGAATTGTCCATCAGCGGCCTTAAAGCCAGAGAGATAACGGCGATTCTCGGGCTGGATAATCCATATGGTATCCACCCCAAGTCTGGCAAACTTACTTCTCAATAAATCCAAACGATTCTCAAAAATAGAATTGTTCATTTGTGTTTACCTGACCTTGTAAAATCCTAGTTTATCCCATTGTTAGCGCATTTGAGATTACTATTTTTTATCTTTTGCTTGCATGTAAAATAGTAATACCAACTATCAGTAATTTACAAACTGCAAAAACACTCCCTCTCCCTTGATGCCTGCCTGTGCGTGTCCGCACGCAGACAGGGGAGAGGGCTGGGGTGAGGGTGCCCCCTCCCCTTTGTC
>QMLT01000156.1 GCA_003646875.1 Deltaproteobacteria bacterium | reverse complement strand
GCAAAACATTATCTTATAGTGCTTGTCAGCCGTATCTTATAAGGCTGTATGCTCGCAGTGAAGAAAGGGTGCATCGAGGAGTTAATTCTGAAAATAGGTTGCAAAAATTAAGCATAATGACTATAATAAGAATTATTGAAATATTTCATAATTTTTAAAGATGTTACCAGGGGTGTATGTGAATGGAATTTGAAGATAATTTACAAGAAGAGAAAGAGCAGAAAATTCCTAATCAAAAGGAACTTGAGAAGGAGCTTAGCGACTATCTTTCCAAGAAATACGGTGATCGGATAAAGATAATCTCTCCTATCCTCTTTCCTCAGAGTGATCCGAAAAAAACAGATGAAGGTGGAAAGGCTGGCTTCAAGAAGCCTGGCGTTCCTGCTTTTGACATGAAACCCGAGGAATTAGATTCCTATTTGGATGGATATGTAGTTAAGCAAAATCAAGCCAAAGGAGTGCTCGCTACAAAAATCTGCACCCATTTTAACCGAATAAAATCCATGTTTAAGCGATCTAATAAAGAAAATCCCTTTTCTGTGGGGATGATTAAAAACAATATCCTTATGATAGGCCCAACAGGTGTTGGCAAGACATATTTGATAAAATTGATTGCCCAAAAAATAGGTGTTCCGTTTGTTAAGGGTGACGCTACGAAATTCAGTGAAACAGGTTATGTAGGTGGTGATGTGGAAGATTTGGTAAGGGATCTGGTGTATGAAGCTAACGATGATATCAAGCTGGCCGAAAATGGTATTATTTACATAGACGAGATCGACAAGATTGCTTCCAGCCAAAATATTATCGGTCATGATGTTTCAAGGGCAGGGGTACAAAGGGCCCTCCTAAAACCAATGGAAGAAACTGATGTAGACCTGAAGGTTCCTCACGACCCAATCTCGCAGATACAGGCTATTGAACATTACCGAAGAACCGGGAAAAGAGAAAAGCAGGTTGTAAATACAAAAAATATACTTTTTATTATGAGTGGTGCCTTTGAAGGATTGCCAGATATTATTAAAAAAAGGCTCAAACGTAAAGGTATAGGATTTGAGGCAGATGTTCATTCCACTCAAGTAGATTTGGATATTCTTAAAGAGGTAAGGGCACATGACCTTATCGAGTTTGGATTTGAGTCCGAGTTTATAGGTCGCCTTCCGGTAATTGTTGTTCTTGATGAGCTATTAAAAGATGACCTTGTAGAAATTCTTAAAAACCCAAATAATCCTATTATACTCAGCAAGAAAAGGGATTTTATGGCATATAGTATTAATATTAAGTTTGAAGATAGTGCGCTTGAAGAATTATCAGAGATGGCTGCCCAGGAGAAGACAGGCGCAAGGGGTTTAGTTAGCGCTGTCGAGAGAACGCTTATGCCTTTTGAGAAACGTCTTCCTTCTACTGGTGTAACAAAACTGTTGGTGACTCCGGAGCTTGTTAAAAACCCAACGCGAGAGCTTAAACGGGTTGAATCAGATAGTGATATGAGTGATCCTCAGATGAGAAAACGATTTGAAAGGGCAGTTGTAAATGAAAAAAAGAGAGCAAAGAGGACTGTAGCGGATAGGGCAAAGGAATTTGAGGCACAATCGGATTTAAAATTATATGAAGAGAGGGTAGATTTGATTGCTGAACATGCGCTTAGGTCTATATCTGATATTGATTCTGCTTTTAGAGATTTTAAGGAGATGTATGATTTGGTAAAGGGCAATAATGAAGGGCTGTTTTCCCAATTAGGAATTAATGTCAGTTTAGCAGATAGCGCTATTGACGAGATAATAAGGATTGCCATTTTTCAAGATAAGGATATTAACGAGATATGCCTTAACCTGGCTAATGAATTGGAATATGGTCTTAAATTAGTCAGAGATCGGGTTGGCTTGGGAGCCTTTACTATTACCAGGGAGGCAGTTGTAGATCCGGAAAAATATATCGATAGCCTGATCAAAAAATATTATAGCCGAGATTCGATGATATCCTGAACCAATTATTACCTACCCACTTGTCCCAACCCTATAACTTTAAGCATGAAAGCCTTCCACGAATAAGAAGACCTGAAATTATGACAAAAAGTTGAGTTCAAAATCCCTGCAGGACTTCTCAATCGACCTAACATGTTATTCACAGGGAAAAACAAGATAAAGGAGAATAAAAATGATAATTAGACCCAGACGTCTTAGACGAACTTCTACTATCAGAAGAATGGTGAAAGAGACATGTATCAGGGTAGATGACCTCATTTTTCCCATATTTGTGAAACATGGTAAAGGAGAAAGAGAGCCCATTCCATCTATGGTCGGCCATTATCAATTATCAGTTGATGAACTGGTCAAGGAGGCTGAAGATGTGTGGTCTCTGGGGATACCGGCTATAATCCTTTTTGGTTTACCAGGGGTGAAGGATAAGTTGGGAAGTGAGGCATATGCAAGGGATGGAATTGTTCAGAAGGCTGTAGCCGCAGTTAAGGAGAGAGTGCCGGAACTGGTTGTTTTAACGGATGTCTGTCTATGTCAATACACAGATCATGGTCATTGCGGGATTATAAAAGATGGTCAGGTAGATAATGATGCTACTCTTGAGATACTTTCTCGTGTAGCTATTTCACATGCTGAGGCAGGGGCTGATTTTGTTGCCCCTTCGGATATGATGGATGGAAGGGTGAGGGCAATCAGGGAAACCCTTGACAGAGATGGATTCAAGGATACTGGTATACTGTCATATGCCGTGAAATATGCATCCTCCTTTTACGGGCCATTCCGCGAGGCCGCAGATTCAAAACCCCAATTTGGTGACAGGAAGAGTTACCAGATGGATCCGGCTAATGCCAGAGAGGCTATTAAGGAGGCATTATTAGACATTGAAGAGGGGGCAGATATCATTATGGTTAAACCAGCATTGCCTTATTTAGATATAATTCACCAAGTTCGGGCACGTATCCATCTTCCTGTAGCAGCGTATAATGTGAGTGGAGAATATGCCATGGTTAAGGCAGCTGAGCAACGGGGTTGGATAGACGGGGAAGAGGTAATGATGGAGATGCTCCTTTCTATCAAAAGGGCTGGCGCTGACCTCATCCTGACTTATTTTGCCAAAGATGTAGCCAGGATATTGACATGAAAGCATATATACCGAAAAATGATCAACTAAGGATAGTCGCGTGGGAAGTTACCAGGTCATGTAATCTAAATTGTGTCCATTGCCGAGCATCATCACGATTTGGTCCCTATCCCCAAGAGTTAGATACAATCGAGGCAAAAAAGGTGTTAGACCAAATAAGAGAAGTTGGTCAACCTATTATAATCCTTACAGGTGGAGAACCTCTTTTAAGGAAGGATATTTTTACCCTCGCTGACTATGGAACAAAAAAAGGCCTGAGAATGGTGATGGGTACGAATGGGACCCTGATTAACCCTGATATTACAAAGAAGATACAAGATTCTGGAATTAAGCGGGTAAGCATATCTCTCGATGGATCTACAAGGGAGCGCCACGATGCATTTAGACAGGTTGATGGAGCCTTTGATAGAGCAATAAAAGGGATCGCATACCTAAAAGAGAGAGGAATCGAATTTCAGATCAACACCACCATAACTAAACGCAATTTATTTGAGTTAGAAGAAATTTTTGAACTTGCAGTAAGCCTTGGGGCTATTGCGCACCATATATTTTTGCTTGTTCCTACTGGAAGGGCTAAGGATATGGTAAGCCAGGAGCTGAATGCCAAGGAATACGAAGATACCCTGCACTGGTTTTATCAACAGCATGATAAGACGACTATTCAACTTAAAGCTACGTGTGCACCTCAATACTATAGAATCATGAGACAGGAGGCACACCGAAAAGGTGAGAAGGTGAATAGAGAAACCTATGGCCTTGATGCAGTAACACGGGGCTGCCTGGCTGGGACTTCCTATTGTTTTATATCTCATGAAGGTATTATTCAACCCTGTGGCTACCTGGAGGTGAATTCTGGAAATTTAAGGGAATCTACCTTCTCTGATATATGGATGAATTCTTCCGTTTTTGCTGACCTTAGAGATTTCTCTAAATATAAGGGAAAGTGCGGACGATGTGAATATATTACTGTTTGTGGTGGTTGCAGGGCAAGGGCCTATGCATTTAGTGGGGATTATTTATCTGAAGAGCCATTATGCGCGTATTATCCAGAAGGCAGTAAGAATTAAGCAGTAAACCCTTTGTATCAAATTTCTCCCTAATGCATACTGCCTTACACAGAGCAAAGGTTTTGGTATGGATGATATTGACAGGAAACTTTTACACGAAATCCAATCTGACTTCCCTATTACCCAAAGACCATATAAAGATTTAGGGGTTCGGTTGAGGTGCTCTGAGGACAATATTCTGAGGCGTATCAAGAGATTAAAAAAAGAGGGAATTATTAGGCGGATAGGCGGAAACTTTGACTCTCAAAGGATTGGTTTTATCACTACGCTTTGTGCAGCTATGGTCCCAGATGATAAGATCGAGAAATTTGTGACAGCGGTTAACAAATACCCTGGAGTAACTCATAACTATCTTAGGGATCACCATTATAATGTATGGTTTACTTTTGTTGCCCCTAATATGAAAGCGATATCCAGGTATATAGATGAAATAATTAAGTATACTGGGGTAAGAGAAATCCTTAATTTTCCAGCGGTGAAGACATTTAAGATATTAGTTAATTTTGACCTTGTTTGATTTATGATTGATAGCAAGGGCTTTAGTAGATAGTCTATAAGCTAAAAGGGTTGATCAGGCTTATATCCTTTGGTAGCGAGGGTTTCAAGGATAAGTGCTTCTTCTTCATCACTCATTAATCCCTCTTCTTTTAGTAATTCTCCGATGCCATCTTCTCTTAAGGCGGCTTTAGACAATATAGTTTTATTACTTTTGCCTCTCGTGGAGAATATAGTGTATTTTAAGGTATATGTCGATTTTTTAAGTAACTTTATATTTTCTACACCCCGTCCCGTTATTATGATATGGTAGCTCAGCAGAAAATAGAGAATTGCTCCACCAATAATCAAAAGAGTAAATTTTTTCATTAATGACATGGCCATCAATATATCCTGGAAAATGTCATACGTATGGTGGGCGATGCGGGACTCGAACTCGCGACCTCTGGTTCCGGAGACCAACGCTCTATC
>QMLT01000155.1 GCA_003646875.1 Deltaproteobacteria bacterium | reverse complement strand
GTTTTAACCGGCCCGGCCGGAAAAATTTTACCAATGCTTGTCGAGAATTTCAATTGAAACCATCGGGAATTATCACCTTAACTACCGACTTCGGCGAAAGCGACCCTTATGTAGCTATGATGAAAGGGGTTATCCTCTCCATCAATCCGGATGCAAAGATTATAGACATAACCCATCAAATCCCTGCCGGTTCAATTCAAGAGGGGGGTTTGATAATAAAGGAGTCTTATAAATACTTCCCTTCAGGCACGGTTCATATAGGTGTTGTTGACCCAGGAGTCGGAGGCAAAAGAAGGCCCATAGCCGTGCTTGTTGATAACTATTTTTTTATAGGCCCTGATAACGGCCTATTCTCAACCATAATTGAGTCACAACGTCATCCAGACGTTATCCATCTCAAGGAAACAAAATACTGGATGCCTAATATAAGCTCCACCTTTCACGGACGAGATGTCTTCGCTCCTGTTGGTGCTCATCTATCCCTTGGGGTTAATCCCTTTCTTATGGGTGAAAAAATTGTTAATCCAATTCACATCGCCTCCCCTCATCCTCACAAAAATAATAGCGATCTTGTTGGTGAGATTATACGAGTGGATCACTTTGGAAATCTCATCACTAATATTACCTGGGAGCACCTAAGCCAATTTCCGATGTCGAAGGGCTTAATAATTAAGGTTGGCAGTCTAACTTTAACAAAAATCAGCCCCACTTATAGTGATGTTCCAGAAGGTCAGCCTTTAGCGCTTATAGGGAGCTCTGACGCCTTAGAGATAGCCGTTAATATGGGTAGTGCAGAGAAGGATCTCTGTGAAAAATGCAAGATAGGCACCAGGGTAATTGTCAGGCGACATTATGCGAATATCGAATTGTAAATTGAAAGTTGAAGATTGTAAGATGTAAGATAGAATACATCAACTTTCAGAATAAGTTATAGTGAGAAATAATTTTGCTCTGACAGTTCAAAACATCTGGGTTCTCAAGTGGGATATGGAAATAGGAAGTCTATAATGGATAAATTGTAGCCGGAATCAAAGGTTGAGATACAGGGCTTTACGGCAAAACATTATGATACGATAATGAATATTATGTCGGTTGGTTTTTATGCTAAATTTATCGGTAATGCTATATCGAAACTTGAAATAAGTGATGAGGATTATATTTTGGATCTCGGATGCGGCACCGGTAGAAATGCCTGCCTAATGAGAAATTACTTAAGTGAAAAAGGATTCATTTTAGGCCTTGATGTTTCTGAAGGAATGGGCAAACAATTTAAGAAAAAAGCAAGGAATTTTAAAAATGTTGCATTCAAGAATCAGCGCATTGACCTGCCTTTTTCACTTGAAGATAAATTTGATAAGGTCTTTATCAGTTTTGTCCTTCATGGGTTCCCTCATGAGGTCAGGAAAACAATTATTAATAATGCCTATGAAAATTTAAAACCCGGTGGGACCTTTTGGATATTGGACTTCAACGAATTTGTATTAATGGATATGCCATTTTATTATCGTATTCCCTTTGTCACTATTGAATGTCCTTATGCCTTTGACTTTATAGAGCGGGACTGGAAAAAGATATTGAAAAAATCTGGGTTTAACAATTTCATAGAAACTTTATATCTCAAATCATATGTTCGGCTGCTGGCAGCAAGGAAGGCATGATAAAATTTTAGGTGTATGGTTTTAATTCCTTTATAGCGCCTTGCAATGCCTTTAGGATATTCCCTTTTTTATATATGAGTTTTACACCTCTTTCTTCAAGCCGTTGAATTCCTTTCTTACCTATATGAGCAGAAATGATAATCGCACAATCATGCAACAGATCATACACATCGAGGGTTTTTAGATGCTGCTGTGTTTTGGCATAGGGGTTATTTCTTTTTTCAACAAGCCGCATGTGCCCCTTTTTAAGTTCATATATAAGCATCTCGTCTGCCATGCCCAACATCTTTGGGAAAATATTGACTTCATCGTTAGTTGGAATGGCAATTCGTATATGTGTAGTTTTATCCGTATATTTGCCTTCCGCTCAAAGGTTTTTGTCTTTTTCTTCCTGCGGGAGCTATTGTTTAAAAACAAGATGCCTTCGGTCCTTTGTCTTGTTCTTCTCCTCAATCACTTCGTGAATATGGTTTTTGACTATTTTGATTGCATCGGTAATAAGATTCGTCCTTACTACCACGCAAACAAATTTATTTACCATCCGAGTGATATTAGGGCCAAATTTTTTACTCACAAGAACATCTATACCGCTTAAAACAGTAGCCGTGGCCCGAGCCTTTGCGGGATCACCATGTTTTTTGGACTCATCCTCTTGAAATTCGACGTTCTCTCTCCGTTCTACAAATTCTTCACCGTCATCGCAAAATCTGTAAATATGGTAGTATTTTGCCATGCCAAAGTGATCATCATTGAAATTTTTACCATCATCCGTAGCAAATGCGATTAACAACTCCATTATGATCTCCCAAACAGTTGTTTAAGGCATGAGAGCCGTACCGAAAACATCGGGACCTGTTTTTGATAGCTCCGATATTGATCACCAAACTTGCGAATGGCTCCGGGTTCTTCAACGACTTTTATCATTGCAATGATAAATAGAATTTCTAACGGAGCAACGATAAAGATAAAAGATAATGACCCAAGTATTAATGCGAATGACACTGGAAATAATAACAAGCCCAAATGCATTGGATGTCTCATACATTCGTAATATCCCGTCGTCACTAGTTTATTTGTTTCAAAACGAGGAATATTGCCTTCTCTTCCATTTCGAGCTAACCATCGACCCGTATTTCGGCTTGCTCGCATGACAAGTCGGAATCCATAAACACCAATAGGCAACGATAGCAAATGGAAAATAGGATTCAAAAGCCAGGCCCTGAACCAGCGCCAATCTATCCACAAACTTGTAACGCCACCACCCAAAAGCATTAATACCCAAACCATCATACGACCCATGGAAGACACCTTTCAGTTATACAGCCCCAATTCCTGAGCTAATCGTGGCACTGCCTCGGTGGCCTTTGCCTGAATGAAAATATCCGCTATGTTCTTAGTGTAGTTCGATTCCTTTGGATTCACTTCAATAATGGTAGCGCCATTCCTTTTGGCAACATGAGGTATCATCGAAGCCGGCATAATTTCTCCAGTGGTGCCAATCAGGATAAAGACATCAGCTACTTCCGCTTCATGAAATGACAACCTATTAGTCTGCACGGGAATTGGTTCGCCAAAGAAGACAAAATCAGGTTTCAAAACATGTCCACAGCTCTTGCACAGAGGAGGCAAGTTATCTAAATTTATCTCTGATACATGGTATCTTTTTCTACATTTCTCACATACAAGATACTGTGAAGTTCCGTGGAATTCATAAACAGTTTTGCTCCCGGCTTCATAGTGAAGATTGTCTATATTTTGAGTTATGGTAGCCTGTATCACTCCATTCTGTTCCAGGGTAGCAAGGGCATAGTGTGCCCCATTTGGCTTAGCCTGACCAAAAAAATCATAAAAGATCTCTTTGATTAACATCCATGACTCTTTTGGCCTTTGGTGAAAATAGGTTATATCAAGAAATGTTGGGTCATATTTGCTCCAGAGCCCATCCTTCCCGCGGAAAGGCGGAATCCCACTTTCTACTGAGATACCAGCTCCGGTAAAAACGCAAACTCGGTTTGCATTTCTAATTGTTCTTGCCGCCAGTTTGTACATGAGCGCCTCGTTAAATTTCTTTGAATAACCTTGTAAATGAATGTCCGGGCGCCTTGATGTCGAGATCGAGGAAATAGCCAAAAGGTGTTTGGTGTGTTACATATCCGGCATTTCTAAGACGAGATTCGGCATTATTTAGAAGTCGTTTGGTGACCTCCGGGTCCGCTTTACCTTCTGCCAGATGGGCAAAAGAGTGCAAAACGACCGTATTTGTTTCATTCTTCCTGGCCGCCCATTTCAAATTCTTGATAAGCTTTGTTTCAATCGCAGAAAGATTTTCTTCATCCTTTGGCTCTATGTGTATGAATCCCGCCAGCACATCTTCAACGACTTTTTCTTCATCAATATCAGACGCTGATTCGAGATTCTTTACGCTCGTTTTATAGGCAAATTTATCCGCGTAGATCATGAGTAATTTCACTTTATATCTCCTATTGGCGTGCTTTTACGGACCCCCTAATAAAATCGGGATTTAACCGTGAACGCCTACCCTATATCTCTTCTGCAATTTGTATCACGGCATTTCCCTTAACTTTCCCCTGCTTAACTCGAATCAACACCTCTGGAAGCTCATCAAAGGGAAAAACCTCAATTGGAGCTTTAAGATTTGCCTGGTTAGCGATGTCTAAAAACTCAACGCCATCTTCTTTTGTAATATGGGCTAAACTAATAACAGAACGTTCCTGCCAGATAAGGTTATAGTCATTTATTTCAATTGGAGTCATCGTTACCGGACCCAATACTAGCCTGCCGCCACTTTCCAATTGTGATAAAGCATGGGAAACTAAATTTCCAGCGGGCGGAAAGATTATGCCCCCATCCAACCTGTCCGGAATTTTGTCGTCATACCCGCCAACCCAGTAAGCGCCGAGCTGTTTTGCTGCGGACCTGTTTTTTTCACTGCGGGTAATTACGTAAACCGCAATATTTTTATGCTTGGCCACCTGCAGTACATATGTGGCAGTGGGACCAAAACCATAAAGCCCCAACCTATCCCCTGACTGCAACCCTGTTAGACGAAACGCGCGATAGCCGGCAATTCCGGGGCACATTAACGGCGCTATTTCCACAAAAGACTTTTTCTCGCCAAGATGAAAGGCAAAATCAGCATCGATAACACTATATTCAGCAAAACCGCCATCTGCGTCCCAGCCCGTAAAATGAGCCTGGGAACATAAATTTTCTCTACCTGATAAACAAAATTTACATCTTCCACAGGTGCTGTTGAGCCAGGCAATGCCTGCTCTATCTCCACTTTTAAAATTGCTTACCCTTTCTCCTATTTTATCTACTACGCCCACTATCTCATGTCCTAAAATCAGCGGTGACTTTTTCAGCGGTAAGTCGCCTTCAGCTATGAATATCTGTTCGGCAAACGCCGCAGGCAACATTTTTTATTCTTATCTCATGTGCTCCTGGATGAGGAGTGCGAACCTCTTTTAGTTCAAGAGGCTTTTCT
>QMLT01000154.1 GCA_003646875.1 Deltaproteobacteria bacterium | reverse complement strand
CCAATAAGGGAAACGAAGTTATTCATATTGTAGAGGGTTATATTAAAAAAATTCAACCGGATTTTATATTTGTCAATTTTTTTGATGATACCCATCAAGACCACAGGACCGTTAATAGATCAGTTCTTTCGGCCGCAAGGTATGTGAAAAACGTGATGTTTTATGAGGTGCCCACAACCAATAATTTCACCCCGAATGTATTTGTGGATATAGGTTCAGTCCTGGATATGAAAATAGAGGCGCTAAAGGCACATGGCTCACAGGTAATGAAGACAAACATCCAGGGCCTTTCCATCATAGATATTGCCAGGTCCTCTGCCCAATTCAGGGGTGTGCAGGGAAGGGTTTCCTTAGCAGAGGGATTTGTTTCTGAAAGACTTTTCATTAATATTGATTAATAGAAGGTGAACCGGTGAGTTTTTATCTCCGGTTCTCCCCCTCTCCGTTTCTCCGTTTCATTTTTTTTCTTGGGGTCTTTGTGCCTTTGTGGCAAGATACCTGAGCAGAGCAGTTACAAAGATGATCCCTCATTCAAAGATAATCCTCGATGAAGAAGATATTGCCGTTGTGGCAAGGGTATTACGTTCGGGCCATCTTGCACAGGGAGATTATGTCTTATCGCTTGAGGAGAAGGCCGCATCCTTCATCGAGGCAGATCACGCAGTTGCCGTGAGTTCCGGCACCGCTGCACTCCATCTCTCACTCCTCTCTCTTGGGATAGGAGATGGATCCGAGGTTATCATACCAAGCTATGTATGCACCGCCCTGTTAAATGCTATTCATTATGTGAGGGCAAATCCTGTTTTGGTTGATATTGAACCAGGTACCTATAACATCAAAGTTGAGAATATAAGGAAAGTAATTAATGATAAAACAAAGGCTATCATTGTCCCCCACATGTTTGGGTTGCCCGCAGATATTGAGTCCATTGTTTCCATTGGCATCCCTGTTATAGAAGATTGCGCTCACTCCGTTGGAGCCAGATTGAATGGCAAATACACAGGCTCTTTTGGCCTTCTGTCGATCTTTTCCTTTTATGCCACAAAGATGCTTGGGGCTGGAGAAGGTGGAATGGTTCTATCCAATGATCTTGATCTAATTGAGACTATTAGAGACTTACGGGATTATGATGAGAAGAATAACTATATTGTTAGGTATAATTATGCGATGACGGATATTCAGGCTGCTCTGTGCGAGCGCCAGCTAAACAAACTCCCATCATTTATTGAGCGGAGAAAAGAAATTGCCGGAATATATAATAATAACCTGGAGAGGACAGGAGCAAGCCTCCCGGCCGTATCGGATGAAAGAGGGCATATCTATTACAGGTATGTTATGCGCCTTGGAAATCCATTAAAGTTCATGGAAGAGATGCGGAAAAGGGGGATTGAATGCAGAAGGCCTGTATTTAAACCTTTACATCGGTATCTAAAATTAGCTGGTTATCCCATGACAGATAATGTATGGGAGAAGGCAGTGAGCATCCCGATATATCCTGCTCTTACAGAAGAAGATTCTCATCTGATTGTGGATAGTATCAATAAGATATTGTCCTGAACCGAGAAAAGAAAAATCCGAAATCCGATATTCGGATTTGTGATTTATTATTGTAAGGCAAGTAATAATTAATACCTTCGATAAGCCTTTAAATAAGGAAGACAAGTTGTTTGCTCTAAAGGACTCGCTACCATTGAGGATCTTATATTTTGTAGCTCTCATTATTTTTGTAGCCCTCGTTATTCCTCCATTCCGTTTCTACTTGATCTGCATAGGATTACGGTGGCTTTATATCTTCCTTTTCTCACTTTCACTATCATACCTTTTAACCCCTTTGATGAGATTGGTTGCTTTCAAGTTTAATATCCTTGATAATCCTGATGCAAGGAAAATCCATGACATTGCCACCCCACTGCTTGGGGGTGTTGCCATAATCATATCTTTTTCATCCTCTCTTATGGCCAATATGATATTGGACAAGGCTATGTTGATTCTACTGTCTGGTGGGATAGTCGTTGCCTTCACAGGTCTCCTGGATGATTTGAGAGAAATACCGGCAAGAATGAAACTGCTTATTCAGATCATTGTCGTACTTGCCTTGATCTACAATGGGATAATATTAGACATCTTCCCTCCCCGGACAACATGGGGATTCTGGATGAATCTTGTCTTTACAATTATCTGGATTGTGGGGATTACAAATGCCATGAATTTCATTGATGGGATGGATGGCCTGGCAACCGGGTTAGGCGCCATCATGGCTGGTTTTATGGGAATAGTGGCCTTCCAGACCAATCAACCATCTATGGGATGGATAGCTATCGCAATACTTGGGAGCTGCCTCGGATTCTTTCCCTTTAATTTTCGGTTTAAAACTCCGGCATTAATATTTTTAGGAGATACCGGTAGCACATTCCTGGGCTTTATGCTGGCCGCTCTGGCTGTCATGGGCGACTGGAATGACAGCAGGATTGTATCTTTTGCCAACCCCGTATTGATTTTCTGGATTCTTATATTTGATATGCTCTATATAACGGTTGAAAGGATTGTTACCGGAAAGGTAAAGAGTGTAAAGGAATGGATAGATTATGTAGGAACAGATCACCTTCACCACAGGCTTTTTTTTCTTTTGGGAGATAAATGGAAAGTAGTGTTGACTATATTTCTCTTTTCTACAACCCTGGGACTCAGCAGCATTGCCCTGAGAAATGCAAGACCAATCGATGGTGTACTGCTTGTTGTACAGGCTTTTCTTATCACTGCTATATTTTCTCTCATCGAATATGCAGGGAGAAGGAAATAGACACCCAACTTACTATGCTGACCTCTATGTAATCCAGATGGAGATGTAGCGCTTTTCGGCGAGTCTCAAAATTCTTAGTGTTTAAATGCCCTCTGGCCGGTGAATACCATGGTCACCTGGGGCTTTGCCTCGTTACAGGCCTCAATTGACTCGAAATCCCTTAATGATCCCCCCGGATGAACAATGGCCCTAATTCCCTCCTTTATAGCCACGTCTACTCCGTCTCTGAAGGGAAAGAACGCATCCGATACCATGGTTGCGCCTATGAGACCGCCATGCTCTAAAGTAGTTGCCTTATCAATCTCCTCCTTTAATGTAGCATCCTTTTTTCCTTTATTTATATCAGATTCCAATTGTTTGTACGGGATACCGAATTTGGTAAAACAGAGGGCGTCTGCATACTTCGTGTAGGCCTTATAAATGGCTATTTCTGCCACGCCTACCCTGTCTTGCTCTCCCGTGCCAATGCCAACTGTTACTCCATCCTTAACATAGATGACCGAGTTGGATGTAATACCCTGCTCCACCTGCCAGCCAAAGAGCATATCAGCATATTCTTCTTCTGTGGGCTTCCTGGCAATTTTGTATAGTTTCCCTTTATGCTCAACTGATGCCAGTTCAAAATCATCTTGTGATTTTATTCTATTTATAGGTGATTGCTGTAGTATTATTCCCCCATCAATAAGGCTTTTAAAGTCAACGAAACGTTTCTCTGTATATTCGGCTAATCTATCAATTTTGCTGATTTTTATAATCCTGAGATTAGGGCCTTTATTTAAGATAGATATGGTTCCATCTTCAAACTCAGGCGCCACCACAACCTCGAGATAATTATCGCTAATTAATTGCGCTGTATCTTTATCAATAGGCCTATTAAAGACTGCGCAACCGCCAAAGGCCGCTATTCTATCTGCCATATTTGCCTTTTGATAGGCATCCGCAATATTTGATCCATAGGCCACGCCACAAGGATTATTATGCTTAACAATTACCACAGCCGGTTGCAGGGAAAGGTACTTTATTATATTAAGGGCATTGTCAATATCCGTTAGGTTAATTTTTCCTGGATGTTTTCCACTCTGGATTAATTGTTCATCAGCTATGGCTGAAACCAGCCCTTGCCCTGATTCAATAAATTGACATTCACCAAGTATGAGGTTTCCATTTACCAGCTCGTAAAGGGCTGCCTCCTGGCCCGGATTTTCTCCATACCTGAGGCCTTTCTCAATCAACTCCCCTGAAGTTTCATCAGCGATTTTCCAGGTCCTTTTGCGGTAGATGAGTTTTTGATCTCCAAAATCTATTGTAATCTGGGGAGGAAAATGGTCATCAATCACTGTTTTATACATTTTCTTTAGGTCGTCAGGCATAATTTTTTTCCTTTTGAGATATGATCTATATTAAATATCTAAATTTAGTGAATACAATCTGTGTAGTAAATCCTAAATCCTAATTCCTAAACCCTAAACACTCTCAAAATCCAAAATCACAATATCAAAACTTATTTAGTCTTCTACAGTATGGCGCCAAAGATTTTCATATTGTTTTGAATTTCTTATTTAGGTCATTTGGATTTGTTTAGGATTTCGGATTTAGAGTTTAGTATTTTTTTCTTTATCCCTTTCTATGTATGCGTATGCATTGTGATTGTGAATGGATTCAAAATTTTCTGATTCAACGGCAAACCATGTTATGTTTGCATCATGCTCAAGTTTCTTGGCTATATCCCTGACAATATCTTCTACAAATTTAGGATTTTGATATGCCTTTTCAGTTACATATTTTTCGTCCTCTCTTTTTAACACAGAATACACGTCGCAGGACGCAGCCTCCTCCACTAATTTAATGAGGTCCTCTATCCATACAAACTTCTTAAATCTAACTTGCAACCTGACCACCCCCCTCTGGTTGTGGGCGCCGAAATCACTTATCTCTTTTGAGCATGGACAGAGGGTGGTAATTGGCACATGTATTATGATTATTAGATCCTTATCTTTATTCAGATTACCTTTAAAGGTGCACTGGTATTCCATCAGGCCCTGACTATGTGTTACAGGGGAGCTTTTCATTATAAAGTATGGAAAGGATATTTCTATATGTGCGCTCTCTGCATTGAGAGTTTCTTTCATCGTTGAAAGAATATCTGAGAAATTCTGAATAGAAATACTTCTGTTATGTTCATTCAGAATTTCAATAAGCCGGCTCATGTGTGTGCCTTTATAGTTTTTGGGAAGGTTAACATACATGTTAATTGAGGCTACAGTCTGTTGGGTTTTTATTTCTTTGTCTCGAACCGTTATTGGATACCTGATGCCTTTTATTCCAACCTTGTCTATATCAATATTACGGTAATCTTTTTGATTTTGAATATCTATCATTG
>QMLT01000153.1 GCA_003646875.1 Deltaproteobacteria bacterium | reverse complement strand
TTAATCGCCACTGATGCAGGGAAAAGCAAAAGACAAAGAGTTACCTATACATTGGCACGGGAAATAGTTGCCTCCAGAGGCGCTGTAATGATTTTATTTGGTACAGCATGGGGTATAGCAAAAGAACTTATCAGGAAAGTAGACTATCTTTTAGAGCCTATTTTTGGTATATCTTATTACAATCACCTCTCAGTGAGGACAGCTGCAGCAATAACCCTGGATCGTTTGATTTCTAGGTGAACAGCGCAGGAAAAAGATAGCTAATTTGAAGCAAAGGAGATTGGTATTATGAAGGCAATAGAGATGCTTGAAAAGGAACAAATGAGAGTAGATCTTCCTCCATTTAGTCCTGGCGATAAAGTCAGGGTGTATAGTCGAATTAAAGAGGGTGATAAAGAACGAATCCAGGTTTTTGAGGGGGTAGTTATAAGGAAAAGAAAAGGCAACACAGGGGCTACTTTTACTGTGCGGAAGATCTCTTACGGTGTCGGTGTGGAGAAAATTTTTCCTTTTCACTCCCCAACAATAGATAAAATAAAGGTAATTTCGAAAGGCAAGGTGAGGAGGGCAAGACTCTACTATTTACGCAAATTGAGGGGTAAGGCAGCCAGGCTCAAGGAAAAAACCACTTGATGCGCTTATATAAGGATAATCAGTTCTATGAATTCCAGGCCAGACTTGGAGGGTATTCTCTTGTGGCTGGCATAGATGAAGCAGGACGTGGCCCGTTGGCTGGCCCTGTAGTCGCATCTGCTGTGATTTTACCGGAAGATATTACCTTGCCTGGGGTGAGGGATTCTAAAAAAATGTCTGAGAGGGCTCGAGAGGAGGCCTTTTCCCTCATTAAAAGTAAGGCTATAGCTTTCTCCTTAGCCGTGGTAAGCTCACAAGAGATTGATGAAGTTAATATTCTTCAGGCCACTCATAAGGCTATGAAAGAAGCCGTTTTAATGCTTGATCCCCAGCCTGATTATTTATTAATTGATGGTATTTATCCTGTCGACCTTCCTATTCATCAAAGGTGTATCGTAAAAGGAGACGACCTCTCTTTATCCATATCAGCAGCCTCTGTTCTCGCTAAAGTGTACCGTGATAGAATTATGTGTGAATACCATATTTTATATCCTCACTATGGGTTTTCTTCAAACAAAGGATATGGAACATCTGGTCACATAAAGGCTATAACGAGATACGGTCCCTGCCATATCCATAGATTAACCTTTAAAGGTGTTCTTTAGTGACAAAAGAAAGGATTACCCTTGGAAGGTTTGGCGAAGACCTGGCACGCGAAAGATTAAAAGATTGTGGATATAGGATTCTTACGACAAATTATAGATGCCCTTTAGGTGAGATTGATGTAATTGCGAGAGATGATGATGTGTTAGTATTTGTAGAGATAAAGACACGCAAAAATAAATCCCCGGGCAGGGTTAAAGAGGCAGTTAATACCAAGAAACAACGCCAAATTTCAAAGGTAGCCCTGGCATATATGAAATCTCACAACCTTTGGGGAAGTAAGGCGAGATTTGATGTGGTTGCAGTAGGGTTACTCGATGGGAAAAATGAAATTGAGATTATAAAAAATGCATTTGAATTGGCTTACTGATTAATTAAAAATGCCTAAAGTGAGCTAAAGTTAAAAGTGAGCTAAAGTTAAAATGATTTATTGGAACTCAAGTTAAAATTAGCAATTAAGATAATCGGTTATGATACTTATAAGTTTCTTTCATATATAACCCTGGAGCGAAGTGCCGGGGTTATTTGCTGGGGAATTACGATTTATTTACTTAACTTTAGGCACTTTAGGCATTTTTAACTTTAGGCACTTATTAATTAATGATTCCCGATAAACGCAGACATGAATTAAATCAAGGAAAAATCTATATTGTTTCCACTCCGATAGGTAACATGGAGGATATTACCCTAAGGGCCCTAAAAGTATTACAAGAAGTGGGATTAATCGCAGCTGAAAGCAGAGAACATACAAGAAAGCTCTGCGCATATTACACCATTAAAACACCTATCACTACCTATAATAGTCACAATCAACATTACAAAGGGCGGATCCTTCTTGAGAAAGTAAAGTCAGGGCTTGATATTGCTCTGGTGAGTGATGCAGGTACGCCTGGCTTGTCTGATCCTGGTTCCCGGTTAGTGAGGGAGGCTATAGATAATCATATACGGTTAGTGCCGATTCCAGGTGTTTCAGCTTCTTTAGCAGCACTTTCCGTTTCTGGATTACCTACAAATAAATTTATCTTTGTTGGTTTTCTGTCAAATAAGAAAGGAAGACGAAGAAAGGAGCTTGAAGGTCTAAAGAGGGAGGTGCGAACTATGATTTTTTTTGAATCTCCCCATCGACTAATAAAGATGCTCACAGATATGTATGAAATTTTGGGTAATAGAGATATTGTGCTGGCCAAAGAGATGACAAAGAGTTTTGAAGAGGTAAAAAAGGGGTCAGTCAGTAAAATATTATCCTCTCTTGAGGATAAGAGGGTTAGGGGTGAATATACTATTATTGTAGAAGGAGCAAAAGCGAGATCTCCCTCTATTATTGACAATTAATAAGTGCCTGACTAAATTCAAAAAATCATGGAAGAGATACGATTGCTAAAAGTAATAAATAAGCTTGGAATACACGCGCATGCAGCTTGTCAGATAGTAGAATTGGCTGGTAAATATATGGCAGAATTATTTTTGCAAAAGGATTCCCGAGAGGTAGATGGTTCAAGCATTTTATCAATTCTTTCACTTGCGTGTCCTAAAGGTAGCGAAATTAGAGCAAGAACAGTTGGAGTTGATGCCAAGAAATTCATGGATGACCTTGAAAGACTTTTTAAAAGTAAATTTGGAGAGACCGAATACGAACAATATCGACCGAGAAAAAAGGAAATGAAAATGAAAGGCTTTCCTGTTTCTCCTGGTATTACCATTGGGAAAGCACATCATTTAAATCGATCGAGGATGACGGTTTTTTATAGGAAATTGGTTAACAAGAAGGAGGTAGAAAGAGAAATTGATCGTTTTAAACATGCTGTCGACATGGCAAAGGAACAGATCAAAAAGTTTAAATCCAATATTCCGGAACAGGTAAAGGGATATGCCTTTGTCCTGGATACTCACTTAATGATTCTGGGTGACAGTCTAATTTTTGATTCGACCATACAAAGAATCCAAAAGGAGAAGGTTAATGCCGAGTGGGCTTTAAAACAATCGGTAAATACTATCCACAAGCTTTTTAAAAAGGTTGAGGATGAATATATTGGTCGAAGAATGGACGATGTAGATAGTGTAAGTGAAAGAGTATTAAGTAATTTAGCAGGAGTTGATCTGGATAGCCTGACAGAGATTAAAAAAGAGGTTATCATTGTAGCCCATGTTCTTTCTCCCTGTGATATTGTTGAGATCGATGTGAACCATGTAAGGGGTATTTTGACAGATGTTGGAGGTCGAACATCACATATGGCCATTATGTCTGAAGCCCTTGAGATACCGGTAATTGTTGGATTGGAAAGCGCTACCGATATAATCATAGATGGCGATCTCTTGATCGTTGATGGAAATACAGGCGAGGTTATTGTCAATCCTGATCCTGATACTATCATTACTTATGAAGACAGGAAAAAACGGTATTATAGATATAAATCTGCCATAGATAGGGTCAGACATTTGCCTGCTGAGACCCCGGACGGATATAAGATAACAATCAAAGCGAATATTGAATTTTTAGCGGAGACAAAGGCGGCAATTGAGAATGGTGCCGAAGGCGTAGGTCTTTATAGGACAGAATATCTGTACATGATCAAGAAAGATTTTCCAGATGAAGAGACCCTTTTTGATGACTATAGCCAGATTGCTAAAATGGTAGCGCCTAATACAGTCACAATAAGAACTCTTGACATCGCAAGTGATAAGATGATGGCATCAGATTCATATATGATGGAGACGACTAGAGAGAATAATCCTGCTCTTGGTCTTCGGTCTATTCGGCTTTGTCTAAAAGAGCGAAATGTATTTCAAACACAGTTAAGGGCCATATTACGGGCCAGTGTATATGGTAATTTCAGATTAATCTTCCCAATGATATCAGGTTTGGGGCAATTCCTGGAGGCAAAGAGGGTTTTAAAAAGCGTTATGCGAACGCTTGATAGAGAGGGTATTGAATATAATAGAGAAATACCTATCGGGATTTTGATTGAGATCCCTTCTGCAACATCAATTGCAGATATTCTCGCAAGGCATGCTGATTTCTTTTCTATAGGAACTAATGATCTGATACAATATGCATTAGCTATTGACAGAGACAATGAACATGTCGCCCACCTTTATGAACCTTTTCATCCAGCTGTTTTGAGAATGATACACCAGGTGGTCGAGGCAGGCAATAATGAGGGTATTGATGTCTCCCTGTGTGGTGAAATAGCCGGTGATCCTCTTGCTATTTTAATACTCCTTTCTTTGGGATTAGAGGAATTTAGCATGAATATAGGCTCTATCCCTCTGATCAAGAAAATAATCAGGATGTTGCCATTACGGGCAGTGAGGGATCAATTTAAGGGCATATTGCAGCTACCTACAAGTGAAAAGGTTGAGAGTTTTGTTTTAAAACAAGCACAGTCTCTCCTTCCTGATATTTTTAAGGAAGGTGTTTTTAGATATAGGGCAACAGGCATTAGTTAGGCAGGTGATAGATGCAGAAAAAAATCCTGAGCCAGAATAGAAAAGCCAGACATGATTATTTTATTGATGAGATCTATGAGGCAGGAATTGTTCTTTCTGGACCAGAGGTTAAATCTTTGAGGGAGAGTCGTGCCAGCCTGAAAGATTCCTATGCACGGATTAAAGACGGAGAGCTTTTTTTGTACAATATGCACATTACTCCGTATCCTTTTGCCCATAATTTGAGCCTTGATCCGATCAGGACGAGAAAGCTTCTCATGCAAAAGAGAGAAATTAAGAGGTTAATAGGAAAGACAGAGGAAAAAGGGTATTCTTTGATCCCATTATCGATATATGTTTTGAGAGGTATAATTAAGGTAGAACTCGCTCTGGCTAAGGGTAAGAGAAAATATGATAAGAGGCATGCCTTAAGAGAAAGGGAGATGAAAAGGGAGTTAGACCAACTGAAGAAAAAAGATATTAAATAAAATGGCTCTTTAAAGTTTTGAGTGGGTAACAGTGGTATAATCC
>QMLT01000152.1 GCA_003646875.1 Deltaproteobacteria bacterium | reverse complement strand
ATTTTAACACCTAAATCCTCTAAGGCCTTTATCTCCGTTTCTACAATCTTTTTTGGCAGCCTGAACTCAGGGATGCCATACACCAGCACACCACCTCCCCGATGAAATGCCTCATAAATAGTCACCTCATAGCCAAGCTTTATCAAATCTCCAGCAACAGTCAAACCAGAGGGACCCGAACCTATGACAGCTACTTTAAAACCATTTTTTTTCGGTATCTCCGGTAGCTCCATAAGATTGTTCTCTCGCTCATAATCAGCAACGAACCTCTCAAGGTTGCCTATGGCAACAGCCTGCGTTATATCCTTCTTTCCCCTTACGCAGTTGCCTTCACATTGATTCTCCTGCGGGCAAACACGTCCACATACAGCGGGGAGAACATTTTTAGTTTTAATTACCCTTGCTGCCTCAGCAAATTTTTTCTCAGCAATTAGGGCAATGAATTCAGGAATAGGCACCTCCACCGGGCATCCAGAAACACAGGGCTTATTTTTACAGCTCAGGCATCGCTGTGCTTCAGCTACCGCCTCTTCCGGTGTGTAGCCATATGGAACCTCCTCGAAATTACGATTTCTCAAGTCCGGTGGCTGTTCAGCCATCCCGTGCCGCTTAATAGCCATTCGCTCTTTGGCTGTTAATTCCATATCAATACCCTTCCTTTTATATGAAAGTGCCTAAAGTGAACTAAATTGCCTAAAGTGCCTAAAGTTAAGGTCTTTCCTACTCAACCACTCAACTACTTTCATCCTTCGTTGTGGCCGAAAGGCCATATGTGTTCGTTATGTTTGTTCGATTGGTTAACAAATAAAACCAATGAAACTACGTCCTTTCAGCCATACACCCATGTGAATAGGACTGATAAACAACTGTCTCTCGTTCTGCGTATGCACTCTTGCGCTGATTCAATTCTTGCCAATCAACCTTATGTCCATCAAATTCTGGCCCATCAACGCATGTAAATTTTGTCTGGCCTCCAACACTAACCCTGCATGCACCGCACATTCCCGTGCCATCAAGCATAATGGAATTCAGGGCCACCGTGGTTGGAATAGCATAGGGGCGGGTGACCTCAGAACATCTCTCCAGCATCTGTGTGCATCCCATAAAAAAGGCATGATCAATCTTGACCCCCTTCTCAAGCATCTCTCTGATAACGTCCTCAACCTTACCTTTCTTCCCTTTAGAGCCGTCACTTGTTGCATACAGAACCTGATCACTCACCGCATGAAGTTCCTTTTCATGATAGAACATAAAACTATAACGCGCTTCAATGATAGATATAACCTTATTGCCAGTCTCCTTGCATGCATGCGCTATTGGATAGATTCCGCCAATTCCATAGCATCCACCCCCTAAAACAACAGTGCCATAATTTTTTATCTCTGAAGGGTTGCCTAATGGGCCTGTTACAGCATATAGCGAATCCCCCATCTTCATGCGTGCCAACTCAAGCGTTGAGATACCAACCTCTAAAATATATAGGGTTATTGTGCCGGCATCGGTATTCCAGTCTGACACAGTCAATGGTATTCTCTCACTATACTTATTACCCATAACAATGACAAACTGCCCTGCTTTTATGGAATCTGCAATTTCAGGCGCCTTAATTACCATCTTGTGCACATTAAATATTTCTGATTTTTCCATTAGCTCGTACATGGTGTCTCCTAATCCTTATAAACTGGCCTAAAAAATAGGCTTAAGGCTAAAGGCGGAGAGGAAGGGGGAGGAAACCTCGAGCCTTCAGCCTCTTACCAGCCAAATTCAGCCTATTTAAAATAGATGCTTTATTTTTCATCATTTGTACAAATCTCAATAACTCAGGTTGTCAGGTTCAAGGTTCAGAGTTTCCAGATGAAATCGGGATTAATGGTTTAGCAAATAACCATCGAACCCCGCCTGCCGTCCGGCGGGCAGGCGTGAACCCAGAACTTTGAACCTATGTAGTTACAAATCTCGTAATTTAGCTGCTAAAAATGGATCTCTCCTTTTAATTCTAAACGACGTTCAACAAATATCTTAAAATCAGGAACAAAATCAGCGATAGGAAAGCCCCTATACGCTAAAGCGTCTTTAGGAACCATAGGAACAGAGGCAATAATCCATGGATGCATCTGGATATGGTTCTGTATGCTGCGGAAATCTTTTATTTTGAAATCTGTGTTGTGTAATGCATTTCCTATGTTAATGGTAATCTCCCAATCTGGAATGGCATTCCCGGGAGGTTTGGCTGCTTTTGCGACAGGTTTTCTGCGGCTATCTACACACGTCTTGGTGCCGTTCATTTCAGTAAAAACTGTGACAGGAAGAACAGCGCATACCTTATTTGACGTGCTAAGGGGAGAAGGGTAGATATCCTGAATAATGATATTTTCAAGGCTTGTAAATTTCTTTATGATTTCATCACTTACACTGTTTGCCTCTGCTACGTATAATAATTTGATGTCCTTAAAGATCTCATCTGATTTTTCTATGTTAGGAAATATAATTTCATCATCTGCTATATAGAATATATTTGATTCTGCATAGATTCTGGCAAATTCGTTCAGGGCATAAATGGATTCATCTGTCAGATGCCTTGAGGAAAGGATTGCAATCTCGGATGATTTATAGCGAGATATTATATCAGATACATGGTTTATTGCATTATCCCAATCAGTGTAAATCATCTTCCCGTCATCATGGCGGATAGCAGGATATTTCAATCGATCAGGGCTGTTAAAAAGCGCCGGTAAACAACATCTGCCCTTAACACAGTATTCTCTTTTGCTGACGGTCATATCCCGGACAGGATGTGCGCCCATAACCTTATCCCATTTAGTATCAATCACAAGGTCACAGCCTCGCTCACAAAGGATGCATGTTGTGGGTGTTTCTATGTCAGGATTCTCATACCATTTGGATCCCCTGACTGTTAAAGCGCCGGTTGGACAGACATCAACGCAATGCATGCAAAAACGACAATCGCCATCCACATGAAGTTTTCCGAAGGAGGTTCCTACTTTTGTATCGTGACCTCTTTTAACAAATGAAATGGCGCTTGTGCCGAGATTTTCTTCACAGGCCCTAATACATCTACCGCATAGGATGCATAGATTATAATCCCTATCCATAAATGGGTCATCTCTCTCAAGGGGAAAATCCTTATACAATAATGGATATCTTATCTCTTTTAGTCCCAGATATTCGACCAACTGCCTTAATTCACAGATATCTCGATTTGGGCACATATTGCAGCCTGTAACCCTTCCAGTCTTTGAAGAGGGGGCATTAAATTGCTCACATGTTTCCCTGATAGGGCATACTAAACAGGCAGAGGGATGTTCAGATAAGATTAACTCCAATATTCCCCTTCTTAGTTTTTCAATCTCATCTGAGTTGGTGGTAACAACCATATTGGGTGTGGCAGGTGTTGTGCAGGATGTTACATACCCCCGAACGCCTTTGACTTTTACTATACATAGACGGCAAGATCCTGTAGATGGCAAATCCGGCCTTGAACAGAGGGTAGGGATATAGATGCCTGATTTTCTGGCAACTTCCAGTATTGTCTCACCAGAAGAAAAGGATACATTTTTCCCATTCATTATCATTGTTTCTGTGGATAAATTTTTATTTTCAGCCGTCTCTTCCATAGTTCTTCACCTGTATTGTCATTCGTCAATTGTCACTCGTCATTTAAGCCCGTATCTCCAGAACTCCATTGCCCAACACTCCACTCGGGACAAAGCCTCCAAATTTTAACTTTAGGCACTTTAAATTTTAGTCACTTTAGTCACTTTTGACTGATTCTGTTCTATAAATCTTATCTATAGCCCTTGATAGCTTTGCAGGACTCATTTGACCATAAACCTCACCATCAATGGTCACAACAGGCGCTAAGGCGCAGCATCCAAGACATGCCACTCTCTCAAGACTGAACATCCCATCTTTAGTTGTTTGCCCTGGAACAATATCCAATTTTGATTCAACTGCCTCAAGAATCACACCGCCGCCGCCAACGAAACATGCAGTCCCGGTACAGCATCTTATAAGATGTTGCCCTGGCTTTTCAAATTTGAACTGGGCATAGAATGACGCTGTGCCAAAGATTTCATGCTCACTTATCTTTAATTCTCTGGCAATCAGGCCGATTGTCTCATATGAAAGGTATCCAGCATATGAATGGATAGCCTGCAGGATAGGGATTAGATTATTTGTGTCCCGGGCATATTTATTAAGCACAGCGAGCGTCATTTCCTCTAAACGTTCAGGTTCGGAAAGGGCTTCCAGTGAAGGCTTTGCCTCCATCTGCCTGCGTTCATCTATTGCAGCAGAAAGGGTCTGGAGCATCTTTTCATCAATGCTTGGAAGGGATATCTTCCCGGTCTTTGTTAGAGCGCCAAATCTCTCAATTACCTTCCTCTCTTCTCCCTCTTTCCGCTGTATTGCCTCATCAACCGCCTTGATTATCTCATCAGGTGTAAACGGCTTGGCAACATAATCCATTGCCCCTCGTTTCATCGCTTCGGTTGCCCTTTCAATGCTTGGATACCCGGTAATCATAACAACAGCAGAGCCCGGAGATGTCTCTTCAAGCCTTGTTATCACATCCATTCCATCCAGACCCGGCATCATCCAGTCACATAAAACCACATCAAAGTATGTATCCAGGACAAGGCTTAGCCCCTCTTCCGGACTTGTGGTTATGACAACATTAAAATCCTCTTCCTCAAATATTCGCTGGCACGATGATAAGACCATTGAATCATCGTCTATCACAAGCATCTTTCGAGCCATCTGGTTTGCTCCTTTTTTGTCATTGATCATTTGTTGTTGATCGCTTAGGAAGTTTGCTACAACCTTAGATCGCTTCAGGCCTGTCTGCCTCGCACTGGCAGCCACTTATTTCACCAGATCTCCGCGCTTCTCCTTAGATCAAGCCAACGCCTCTGGGATCGTGTAAGGGGCCCGATCTGCTCCTCTATCCACTCAACATCGCCTGTTAAGAGGGCAAGCTTCTCAGGGCCTGTCAGGTCATATTCATCAAGGGCGTCTGTAGCATGTTCAAGAAGATTGGTGAAGAATTCACTATTTGATGCAGCCCGCTCTAAGACCTTAATTATCTCCTCTTTATGAATCAGGTCTTGAACCTCAGGCTCCTGAGTGGCAGCTATCTCAAGCGCTGAATCTACTGCTTTAAGAAGATCCTCCGGCTCAAATGGCTTTTCTATATAATCT
>QMLT01000151.1 GCA_003646875.1 Deltaproteobacteria bacterium | reverse complement strand
TAGCGATGAAGCAATAAAGGAACATTCAAAAACCACTCTTGTTTTGAAACCATAATACAAGAGGTAAACCGCAGACACACGCAGACATTACGCTGACAAAATATCTGTGTCCATCAGCGTTTATCGAGCGAGCTCAGTAAGCGGGCGGCTCATTACCTATCCCATACGATTATAAAATCGTTATATATAGCATTTCACATTTTGGAGAATGGAGGATGACACAGCGAACCTCATTTTGCAGGTGTTTAACCCTGAACCCCGCCTGTCCCGATACAATCGGGGCGGGCAAGCGTGAACCTGGTGCCTTGAACCTGCGTATTTAAAATACCCGTTGACTTTTTTGAAAAAGAGCATAAGGTTATTTTCTGAATCTAGTTCACATATCCATATTCAGTGCGAATAGAATAGCGCTTTTTCCGAATCACATCACACACCTGATCCAGGAGCTTCAAGCGACTGTCGGGCCTTAGCTTTTGATAATTTTCCATGCTATTGGTGTATCTATAGATTTTATGGAAAATTCGACACAAATTTATCCAGATTCTTAGCTTATTATCAAAATAAATAGAAAAATTACCATGCTATACGTAACAGCATGTAAATTTTTCCATCTATTATTACTTGCCATATTTAAAAATGTAACTTTTTCATTTTACTGGAGTTAAGCATGCCCGAAATAAGCCGATTTTATGGTATAATAGTTGCCATGTTTTTCGGAGATCATAATCCGCCTTATTTCCATGCTCGATATGGCGCAGAAAAAGTGGCCATAGAAATTGAGTCCCTCAGGATTCTTGAAGGTTTCTTTCCTCCCCGTGCGTTGGGTCTTGTAATTGAATGGGCTGCTCAGCACAAAAATGAACTCTTGCAAAACAACCAAGTTCCTGAGAAAATTGAACCTTTAGAGTAAGGGAGGTGAAAGTAATGCTTAAAGATGTAGTCTCTGCGATCTATAAAGGCGAATATAACATTGAGGTAACATTTGAGGATGGTGTCACAGGAATTGTTGATTTTTCCAAGTTTTTAAGCAATGGTGGGGTATTCGAGAAATTTAGGAATATAGAATTTTTCAAAAATTTCAGAATAAATAGAGAACTTGGCGTGCTGACATGGGGTAGTGAAGTCGATATTGCACCAGAAACACTTTATGCTGAAGCAACGAGCTCTCTATTGCCAGACTGGATGGAGTTAAGTTAAGATTCTTCGGCGGTCATGTCGCTTCAGCCGAGCTCGTAAACACGGTGGCTGAGCTTTGCGTTGTGTCCCCAAACAATTGCACGAAAACTAAAATCCATCTGAACTTTAAAGGAGAATTAAATGAGTAAGTTGATTCAAGGAAACCCATGGGTCTGGGTGGTTATTTTGGATCCTGGTAAAAATGAGCAGTTTTTAGGACAACATTACAAAGACGAAGATATATCGTTCATACCCACATTTCTGGAAAAAGAAGAAGCCTTAGAAGGCCTCGAACATCTGATACGTGATAAGGGGAAAAAATATGAGGTCCAGGCTATTCTTTATGACGAATTGGCGCGTGATGCAGCTAAACATAATTTTATGCTATTTATTCTGAATGGGGCGGGTGAAGTACTTGAAAAAATTAAGCCTTAAAAAAAGAACTTATTAAAAGCCAGCACACATCTAAGCACGATATATCTTGATGGTATGCCCCTGTTTCATAGAGGTAAAAATGAAAACGACACTTACTTCTTTACCATGGATAAGATACTGGTTTGCCATAATCATCTTGTGCCTTGGTACCCCTTTGGTGAGTTCTGCTTCCGATTATATGAGGATGGATACCACTCATTTTGCCTTCTATTTTCATCCCCAGGACAAACAATTAATGAAATCCCTGATTCATGATGCTGAGATATTGAGAGAAGAAATTATTAAGGATCTGGGCTTTGGCTTCAAGGAAAAAACCAGGGTATATCTGGCTCCCTCATTTAGAAAATATCAAGAAATTCAACCAGGGGAAGAAGTTCCCTCCTGGTCTGCAGCGGTTGCCTACCCCAGCTTAAACCTGATAATCATACAATCTCCCAGGGCAACCAGGGGCAAAAATATGGATTTGAGAAAGGTCTTTAAACATGAATTCACACACATCGCCCTGGGGAAAGCCTTTAGCAACAGAGAGGAAATCCCCAGGTGGTTGAATGAGGGGTTGGCCATGTACGAATCCAGGGAATGGGACCTGTCCAGAGTCTCTACCATAACGCGGGCCGTCCTTACAGACTCACTTATACCTCTCTCAGAGATCACTCACTGGTTTCCCTTTGATGAGGACAAGGCAGAACTCGCCTACTCACAGAGTTGTTACCTTATTACTTTCCTGATAAGCGAATACGGCAAACATACTTTTCACAGATTTTTAAAAGAATATAGTGGAGGCAAAGGACTGAATGATGTATTTATAAATGTTTATGGTATTAAGCGGGAAGAGCTCGAGGAAAGGTGGAAAAATTATCTCAAAGTGAGATTTAGCTGGCTTCCTATAGTTACCAGCGCCACAACCCTGTGGTTTTTGGCCACTGTCGCCTTTATCCTTGCGTATATAAAAAAGAAGAAGGCAAATAGATTGAAATTTGAGCAATGGGAAAGGGAAGAGAGCCAACTCTCCATCCCTACCAGATGATGTTCGCAAACGTTTAGCTCATCTCGCTGGTAGAAGAATTACCGAAGACGGAGAGCTTATTCTACATGCCAGGCGGTTCCGCACTCAGGAACGAAACCGTAAGGATGCATTTGATCGACTGGTCAGATTAATTCGCAAGGCGTCTGAAAGGACCAAAGTTCGCCGCAAGACAAGGCCAACGCTTCAATCGAAAAGGCGCCGATTAGAGGCGAAACGTCACCGAAGCGAGGCAAAAAGCATGAGACGGCCAGCTTCATCTTTTTAAAGAACCCCGTGCTTCCGCGAGGGGTATACAGGGTTAGTTTTTCATGAAAGAACATCTCACATCGATTATCTACAGATTAATTCAACCAAAAAGGGAAAAAGATACCTTTTCCATCTTCGATCCTGCCCAGCAACTTGACGAAAGGCGCACTGACAAATCAGGTATTGCTCAGTCACTTAACGCCGCTTTCCTCATAGCTCTCGCAGACCCTAAACACCCGGAATCAAAACGGGCAAAACATTTTCTTGCGCGCATGAAAAACTCATCCGAATGGGCAAACATAGCCACGTTTTACATAAAGGGAATAAGCCTGGTTTATAGGGAAATCGAAGATGTCTGTAAAAATGACCCAAATTTTTCTAACCGCTTAAAAACACTCTCCAGGTGGATATCAAATAACAAAAACCTGAATAACACGGAAGAAATAATAGAAAAGATATGGTCTGTATTTTTCCCGGAAGGAAACGACATCCTCACAAATAAACAAGAACGTGTAAAAGCCTTGCGAGCGAAACGAACTGTCACCATTACAGAACTCAATGCCACCCCAATCACCGATCCCGCACAACAGATACTCTTCACATCAAATGTGCTCCTTACCATCCCCCCAGAATCGGAATCTCTAAACAATCTTCCTCTCAGCGACCACCTGAAAGGAAAGCTTCTCCAGACTATCAGCGAGCCCCAGCTTTTTAGCTATGATCATCCTATCCAGCCTGGGATAGATCCAGAGAAAACCGAAGTGCTTTACGGCCTTCGAGGGCTGGAGACAGCCTTTGAGTTTGAGCGCGATCATGGCGCTATGTCAGATGATGCAAAACCTGTCTGTGTATTATCCGTCTCTGTCACCCACCGTGGTATCCGAAACCTTGCAAAAAGCTACCTTGAAGAATTATTCTTTCACTCAGAGAGCCTGAAAAATATCGATGTATACGTGTTCACAGAAATAGACACACAACAAATAATTGATGAAATTCTCGCCCCCGCTGCCATGCACTACCTGCGGCATAATGATGCGAAAGAATTCCTCAGTATTTTTGGTGTGGACGGCGAATATGGCAGGCACTACAGCTTCCTGAAGGCTATTGCTGCTTTTTGGAGCGTCTTTATCCGGCCAGAGATCAAGGCTACATTCAAAATCGACCTCGACCAGGTCTTTCCACAAAAGGAGCTTGTGGAACAGACAGGCAATTCTGCTTTCGAACATTTAAAAACACCCCTTTGGGGAGCACATTGCATGGATTCTAATGGACAACCCTTAGAGCTCGGTATGATTGCAGGAGCGCTGGTTAATCAGCAAGACATCGGAAAATCCTTATTCACTCCAGATGTTCCATTTCCAGGCCCTCCCCTTTCACCAGATGAATATATTTTTTTTAGCACGTTACCACAAGCGCTCTCAACCGAGGCGGAAATGATGACACGCTACAGTAATAACAAACTAAATGGCAAAAGAACATGCATTCAGCGCATTCATGTAACTGGAGGAACAACCGGTATCCTTATTGACAGCTTGCGCCGCCATCGACCCTTTACCCCCTCTTTTATTGGCCGAGCAGAGGACCAGGCCTATATCCTTTCTGTATTAACGAATTCGGGCACAAAACTGGGGTATGCGCACAAAGATGGTCTTATCATGCGTCACGACAAGGAGGTATTTGCTCGGGAAGGAATCCAGGCCTCTTATATAAACAAAATCATTGGTGATTATATACGCATACTTTACTTTTCTGCATATGCAAAGGCACTCACCAACGATGTCGCAAAATTAAAGGATGCAATAGATCCATTCACAGGCTGTTTTATATCAAAAATTCCTGTATCTGTTACCTATTTGCGCTTCGGGCTTAAGGCAGCATCGTTCTTTGCTGCCGGAGAAAAAGAGCACGGACTTGAATTTATCAAAATAGGCGCCAAACGTATCACCAGCACTCTTGATTTTGCCCACGGTGAAAACAGTATGCTAAAAGAACGTTATGAAAAAGAAGCTCTTGGCTGGAACCTTTACTATGACATCCTTTCAGCGGTCGGAAATGCGCTTAAGGACAACGACAGCTTTGCAATGGAGCTGAGGAAAAAAGCTCAAAGCATCATCTATCAATGTTACGTAAAATTCGGATCAAAATGAGAAAGAAAAATCGTAACTTCTCAATAAGTTGGGGCAGCAACTTAAAAATGCTGCATTTAAGGAGCATATAGGTATGTCTTTTTTTGTCTCATGCCCTATAAGTAATGCACTGGCAGACCCCCATAAATCGGGACACCAACCGACAAGTCGCATAATAGTAAAGTCCACGTTGCACGTGTGTCCCGATTTATGG
>QMLT01000150.1 GCA_003646875.1 Deltaproteobacteria bacterium | reverse complement strand
GATCTGTCGTGTTTGTTGTGTTGATCACTTCAAATTAAGGGTTTTCGGAATTTAGGTAATTTTGACTTTAGTCACTTTAGCTCACTTCAGGCACTTAAAATGGAACAGGTACTGCTTTTAAATATGACTTTTGAGCCTCTTAAGGTCATCAACTGGAAAAAGGCAATTATTATGCTCACCCTGGGTAAGGTTGAAGTGATTGAAGAATATACCACCGAAGTCCATTCCGTCAGTTTCGCCATTAAGTTGCCCGCAGTTGTTCGACTTTTAAGGTTTGTGAAGAGGCCAAAGACACCAGTAAGATTTAGTAGGCAGAATATCTATATTCGGGATGATTACAAGTGTCAGTACTGTGGCAAGAGACTCGCTCCGGATGAGCTTACGTGGGATCATGTGCTGCCCAGGTCACATGGAGGTAAGACAGAGTGGAAAAATGTTGTTACCTGTTGCGTTAAGTGTAACAGAAAGAAGGGGGGAAGGCTACCCTCAGAAGCTTCAATGGCATTGATCAGGAAACCAGGCATACCTCAATGGTTGCCTATTTTAAAGGTCACATTCCACTTTAAGAATACGCCTCAGTCATGGAGGGACTATATTTATTGGAATGTGGAGTTAGAGGAGTAAGTAAACAAGTGCCTAAAGTGAACTAAATTGCCTAAAGTGCCTAAAATTAAGGTCTTTACCACTCAACGACTCAACTACTTTCATCCTTCGTTGTAGCCGAAAGGCCACGTGTGTTCATTAGTAAATTCTGCATTATCAATCATAAACTTTAGGCATTTTAAGTACTTTTCACTTTAGGCACTTCCAAGGAGTTGTGGCCAGTCAATTGAGGTAAATGTTCTGGATAGGCGGTGGTCATCTTCCATCACGGTGAATGTTAGATCAGTGAAGACATTTTCAGCAATTGCCTGTATAGCCTTAAGAGGAATAATCTCGTCATGTTTTCCATGAAAGATATAAACAGGAAGCGTGAGTTTTTTCGATAGATATGCGCTGAAATCAGGAAGGTTGATTGCTGGGGCAAGGAGGATAAGCTTTTTCATCCTATCCTGATTTTGGAAGGCATATAGGGCAGCCATTAATCCGCCTAAAGAAGAGCCTATCATAATTATCCCCTTTTTATCTACAAGGATTTTTTTCAGTTTTAACATCCTGGTTGATACATCACCAACAAAGTCTGGGATGATCATCTCCGGAAAAAGCTCTCTGAAAAATACTGCCTTGTTGCCCTGGCTACTGCTTTCTTGTCCGTGAATAAAAATAGTGTGATTTTTTGCTATTTTCTCCATTACCTTTTTTTGACTCCGAGGTTGGCGATCTTTTTCTCAAGGTCGGCTATTCTTTTTTCAATCTCTTGTATTCTTTTTTTTCTTTCAATATTGATCTCCTTTTTTGCAACCTTTTTTTCGCCTTTTTGTGGCTCTTTTTCTTTCACTATTCTGTGTACGCTTGAGAGACCTATTGAAAATTCACTGGCTATTTTTCTCATGGATTGTCCATTTGCATGGGCCTTTATAACCTTTTGTCTTGTAGTTTCATTAATCTTGTTTTTTGCCATTTTAAACTCCTTTCAAGATATATACTTTTTTGAATCCACCGGTGGCGACAATCCGCCAAAGGCGGGTAAATCCGCCACAAAGACGGCGGATAAAGGTTTAATAGGCCTAAGGCTTATTAATTAAAGGTTTATCTCTAAGTCTTGTTACACTGCTAATATCCAGGGACTCAAAAATAGGGTATATGCTGATTTTATCTCCTTCAAGAATAATATGGTCAAAGGGAACGGATTCGCTGTTGACAAGAACAAGATCAACCTCTTCAGGCGGAACTCCCAGAGAGCAAATTGCCTCATAAATGGTGGTTGGACTTTTTATAGATAGCCTGAAAGTCTTTTTTCTCTTACTCACTGGAAGATAATCATTCAGCTCTTCATAAAGGCGAAAATATGCAGTGTAGCTCATGGAAAATAAACCTTCCCCTTTAAACAGGAGGTGATAATTTGATAATATACTATTATTTTAAGAATGCCATAGTTAAAATAACATAATTTTTTTTCCTTTCGCCACTTATTTTTTGCACAGCATCCAACACTTCACCTCGAAAAAATCCCAAGACCACTTATTGATCGGCTTACTGATGAGGGAAGGACGATTGTTGCCCTAAGAGAAAAGAGTGGGGCACAGAAGCTGGTTCTTATTCGAAAAGACAAGAGTGAGATAACAACAAAGGAGGTAATGGATGTGCTATTTGTCGCCATGGTAAAAGATGAAAGGCTTAAGGCTTGATGATTACCTTTATCGAATCCTGAGCTTTTTCAACAAGGGAGAATCCTTCACTTGCCCTTGCCAGTGGAAAACGATGGGTTATCATATCCTTTACTGTGATATTTTTTGATCTGATCAACTCTATGGCCTCGCTTATATCTAAGGGGGATCCGGCATAAGATGTCGTAATTGTTATTCCATCATGCCAGATGTCAAATAAGGGCACAGGAATATCGACACCTGGCTCTGTCGGGGCAAACATAAGGATCGTTCCGCCTCTATCAGCGGTTTTCCATGCCGTAGAAATTGCCTCCAAGGCGCCGGTTGCAACTATTACCACCTCAGCGAGACGACCATCATTGACCGCTTTAAGATGCTCGGGAATGTTATTGTCAGCCAGAATGCCTGCTTTCGCACCAAATTTTTCGGCGAATACCAGCCGTTTTTTATTTATGTCAGTTACCACCACAGAGCTTGCACCTAAGGCCTTCGCCAGTTTAACATGGAGCAGGCCTGAAATTCCTCCCCCAATTATAAAGACTGTTTGACCTGGTTGCATGTGGGTGGTTTTCTGGCCTCTTAAAACACAGGCTAATGGCTCAATAAATGTTCCCTCTTCATAGGAGATCTCATCAGGTAAAGGGAATACCCCCCGGTCAACATTGATTGCAGGAACCCTAATGAACTCAGCAAATCCTCCGGGATCAAAGTTGGTTTTTCTTAAGGTGTCACATACAGTATAATGACCATTTAAACAATAATGGCAGGTGTTACAAGGAACATGATGGGATACAAAGACCCGATCGCCTACCTTATATTTGTTAACATTTTTTCCCACTTCAACTATCTCCCCTGTCATCTCATGGCCGAGGACAATAGGGGCCTTTTTTATTCTATACCATTCCAGGACATCACTGCCACAGATCCCACATGCATGCATTTTGACCAGCAGTTCATCTGCTTTGATTTTTGGCACAGGGATTTCTTCCAGTCGTATATCGCTATTATTATAATACATTGCGCATTTCATAGTGTTCACTGTTCCATTAATCGTAGTCCGTTGGTCTTCGACAAGTGACCACTGACTACTGACTTCTGCTTAATTCCTCGAAAAGTTCCTGAGCCTCTTTAGGCGTGATATTTTTATGGATGATGTTATTTAATGCTCTCATCATAGGGACTGGATGCGGGTTCTGCCAGACATTTCTCCCAAGATTAATTCCTATTGCACCCTTTTGAATACCATCATAGACAAATTCAAATACTTCAAGTTCTGTCTCACATTTCGGGCCGCCTGCAATGACAACAGGAACGGGGCATCCTTCTGTTACCTTTTCAAAGTCTTGCGGGCAATAATAGGTTTTTACAATCCTTGCTCCCAATTCAGCGGCAATTCGACAGCTTAGGGCAAGATACCTGGCTGTTCTTTGTTCTAATTCCTTGCCCACTGCTGTTACGGCCATAACAGGGATACCATATGGTTCACATTGATTCACTAGCTGGGCAAGACCCGTCAATGTCTGCTTCTCATAGTCAGACCCCACAAATATAGAGATGCCTACAGCAGTGGCATTGAGTCTGATAACTTCATCTATTGATGTTGTGAGGGTCTCATTGGCTAAATCTGATCCAATTATACTGGTGCCACCAGAAACCCTCATGATAATTGGTGTTTGGCAGTTGGGAGGAACAGAAGAGCGCACTATACCCCTTGTAACAAAGAGACCATCAGCGTAGGGAAGGAGCCCTTTTATTGTTTCAGATGGTTTTTCCAAAAAACTGGTAGGACCCTGAAAATAGCCATGGTCAATGGGTAAAAATTGACAGCGACCATCTTCTTTTATTAATCTGGAAAGCCTGTTTTCTATACCCCAATCCATATATAATCCTCCTTGTTGAAAAATAGGCATAGTATGGAAAAAGGTAACCAGCATTCTCCTTCCTGCCTACTGCTTGCTCCTTATTTCCTGCTCTGCTTAATCCTCTCTATTTCCCGCAATAAATTCCTCAGTCATTCTATACGCCTCATCATCTGTATACTGTTTTGGAGGATGTTTCATAAAATAGGAGGAAGGAGAGTACAGAATGCCCCCTTTGTCCCTTTCAAGTGCAAGTTTGCAGCATCTTATCGCATCTATTACCACCCCGCCGGAATTTGGAGAATCTTCCACTGAAAGCCTTAGCTCTAAGTTCATAGGTATATCACCAAAGAGCTTGCCCTCCATTCTGATAAAACCTATCTTGTTATCCTTTTGCCATGCAACCCAATCACTGGGGCCTATATGGATGTTTTCTTTTGCCAATCTCTTTTCAAGGAGTTGAGATTGCACAGATTCTGTCTTGGACTCTCTTTTGGATTTAAGGCGGCTTCTGCTGAGCATATTCAGGAAATCCGTGTTACCTCCGGTATTGAGTTGATATGTCCGTTCAAGCTTTACACCCCTGGATTTAAAAAGGTTTGTTAACACCCTGTGTATGATGGTTGCGCCGAGTTGCGATTTTATATCGTCGCCTATAATAGGAATGTTTGCCTTTTCAAATCTTTCTCCCCATTCGTTATTGCTTGCAATAAATACCGGCATATTGTTGATAAATCCTACCCCGGCCTCAAGGGCGCATTGGGCATAAAACTTGGCGGCTCTCTCTGATCCTACCGGGACATAATTGAGGAGGATCTCAGCGCCGGATTCCTTTAATATTTTAACACAATCCGCCTTGGATTTCTCTTTTTGATCAGATACAATAAATGTATATTTATCCTCGTAGTCTCGCATATGTTCAGAAAAGCCATCTAATATGGCGCCCATTTCAACTGTGACACCTGACCTTGGTATATCTCTGCAGAAAACTGTGGTGCAGTTTGGCAGTTCAAATATGGCCTGGGTGACATCCTTGCCAACCTTTCTTTTATCAATATCAAAGGCGGCTACTATTTCTATATCATAGGGTTTGTAGCCCCCAATATCCCAGTGCATTAATCCGATAGCATCTTTGTTAGTCTTTTCCTTATAATATTCTATGCCTTGCAGTAGTGAGCTTGCACAGTTACCAATACCAACGATAGCGATTTTGATTGTATCCATTTATAACCTCCTT
>QMLT01000149.1 GCA_003646875.1 Deltaproteobacteria bacterium | reverse complement strand
TAGAGTCATTGCCGCTGTTAAAGTCGTCTTACCATGATCTATATGACCAACAGTGCCGACATTTACATGGGGCTTTGTCCTCTTAAACTTTTCCTTGGCCATTGTTGTTACCTCCCTAAAAATCTTTTACTGGTCATTCGTCAGCGGTTAGTTATCAGTTGCAAAGAGATCATCGGGCAACAGTCAACGGACTACTGACTAATGACATTTATATTACCAACGATAATGAGCAAAGGCCTTATTTGCCTCCGCCATCCTATGTGTATCTTCCTTCTTCTTAAAGGCAGCGCCCCTTCCCTTAGAGGCATCAATCAGCTCCCCTGCTAATTTTGCTGCCATTCCTTTCTCACCCCTTTGTTTGGCGCTTGTGAGTATCCATCGTAAACTTAGTGTAGTCCTCCGCAAGTATCTCACCTCAGTAGGCACCTGATAGGTAGAACCACCGACTCTTCTTGATCTTACTTCAACTACTGGCTTAACGTTTTCAATTGCCTTCTGAAAAAGAGATAGCGGATCTTCCTTGGCCTTCTCATGTATAATATCAAAGGCATCATAAAGAATGGACTGAGCTAAGTTCTTTTTTCCTCTTTGCATAATTCTATTAATGAATTTAGCAACTAATTCACTTTTATATTTAGGGTCAGGCAAAATTTGTCTTTTTAAGATTACTGCTTTCCGCGGCATCCTAACTTCTCCAACTAGTGTTGATTATGTTCATTGTGTTTCCAGGGTTCTGACACAATACACACAGGAAACTCACGAGACTCAACAAAGCCAACTAAATTCCCTTAGGCTTCTTAGTTCCGTATTTGGAGCGGCCTCTCCTTCTATCTTCAACTCCTGAGCTATCCAAGGTGCCCCGGATGATATGATATCTTATTCCTGGTAAGTCCTTAACTCTCCCACCCCTGATCAGAACAACAGAATGCTCTTGGAGGTTATGTCCAACCCCTGGAATATAGGAAGTAACCTCTATTCCATTTGTCAAGCGTACCCTCGCAACCTTACGCAAGGCCGAGTTAGGTTTCTTAGGAGTAGATGTGTAAACTCTGATGCATACACCCCTTTTTTGTGGAGACCCTCTTAGGGCTGGTGTCTTAATTTTTTTCTTTATCCTCTGCCGCCCATTTTTAATGAGTTGATTAATTGTTGGCATCTATTTCTCTTTTAAAAAATTATTCTGCTCTATGCTGTGAATGCCTTTTATTCTATCTATAAAATTATTTCAACACTTTTCTAAAAAAATTATTGTTCCACCTCTATGTCTAACCCTCTGTGCGCACTCAAGCCTGTCCCAGCAGGTATAAGTCTGCCCATAATAACATTTTCTTTAAGACCCCTTAAATAATCTACTTTGCTCTCCACTGCTGCATCTGCTAAGACCTTTGTCGTTTCCTGAAAAGATGCAGCTGATATAAAACTATCAGTATTAATTGATGCCTTTGTAACTCCCAGCAAAAGTGGTTCCCCTACAGCTGGCTTGCCTCCCTTTGAAATAATTTCCTGATTTGTTTCCTCAAAACGCCACCTGTCTATCCCTTCTCCTAAGATAAAATCTGAATCTCCAACTTCCTTCACTAATACTCTCCTCAACATCTGCCTGACAATCACCTCTATATGCTTATCATTGATCTTCACACCCTGGAGGCGATAAACCTTTTGAACTTCATCAACGAGGTATTTGGATAGTTCTTTAGGTCCTTTTATTCGTAAAATATCATGAGGATTAGCTGAACCTTCCATGAGGGCTTCACCAGCTCTCACATAATCTCCCTCAAAAACACTTACATGTCTACCTCTGGGCACAATATATTCAGCGGGTTTGCCAACTTCAGGAGTGATAACTACACGCCTTTTTCCTGATAAATATTTTCCAAAGGATACTGTTCCATCAATCTCACTTAAGAGGGTCTGATCTTTGGGTTTCCTGACCTCAAATAATTCTGCAACCCTTGGCAAACCACCCGTAATATCTTTCGTCTTTGTGGTTTCTCTTGGTATCTTGGCCAACACATCACCGGCATGAACCTCATCCCCCTCTGATACCATAATAATAGCATCTGTAGGAAGGAAATACCTGGCAACTGCCCCTGACGAGTCACCTGAAAGCTGAATTGTCTTTCCAGTAGGACCTTTTATTGAAATCCTCGGCCTAGCGTTTGGATCACCAGATGGAACAATAACTTTACTTGATTTACCAGTTACTGAATCCAGTTTTTCCTGCATTGTTTTACCTTCGTAAATATCGCCAAACTTTAACCTGCCAGATGCCTCTGTTAAAATCGGTATTGTAAAGGGATCCCATTCTACTAAGAGCTCACCAGGATGTATCTCTTTTCCGTCATTAGCCTTAATTATAGCGCCATATATAACTGGGTAGCGTTCTAACTCTCTTCCATTTGCATCCACCACTCCAATATCCCCATTTCTATTCATTACCACATGGTCCCCTTTGGCATTTATTACTGTCTTGAGATTGTAAAATTTAATCTTCCCGCTATTCCTGGACTGAATTGTAGACTGTTCTACCTTTCTCGTTACTGTGCCCCCAATATGGAATGTCCGCATGGTGAGCTGTGTACCTGGCTCACCAATAGACTGTGCCGCAACAATGCCTATCGGCTCACCAATATCAATCGCTCTACCATTTGCTAAGTTTCTACCATAACATTTTTTGCAGACCCCTCTCACTGCCCTGCATGTCAATACTGATCTAATTTTTACCTTTTCAATCCAGGATCTCTCGATCCTTTCAGCAGCTGATTCATCTATTTCTTCGTTGTACTTAAGCAATAATTCTCCGGTTATCGGATCCGTGATATCTTCAGCTGCAATTCTTCCCAGAATTCTCTCTGATACAGGCTGAATCACCTCACCCCCCTCAGTCAATGACTCTACCCAGATCCCATCCATAGTGCCGCAATCTTCCTCTGTGATAGAAGCATCCTGAGACACATCTACCAGTCTGCGAGTCAGATATCCTGAATTAGACGTCTTCAGCGCGGTATCTGCCAATCCCTTTCGTGCACCATGAGTAGACATAAAATACTCTAAAACTGTCAAACCCTCACGGAAATTTGCAGTAATAGGAGTCTCAATAATCTCTCCAGAGGGTTTTGCCATTAAGCCCCTAATTCCTGCCAACTGCCTCATCTGATCCTTGCTACCTCTCGCACCTGAATCAGACATCATATATATTGGATTAAAACTATCGCTCTTTTTTTTGGTTCCATCAGGCGCTTCCAATTCCTCCACAGCCATTTCATCCATCATTTCCGAGGAAATTACCTCTGTGGCCTTTGTCCAGATATCAACTACTTTATTATATTTTTCCCCGTCGGTAATCAAACCATCGCTATATTGGCTTTCGATCTTTTTTACCTCACCTTCAGCCTCTTCTATAATTTCGGATTTTCTTCTTGGTGTAACCATATCTTTACTCGAGATAGATGTACCGGAAATAGTCGCATACTTGTATCCAATATCTTTAAGTCTGTCCGCTAAAATAACCGTTGCCTTAGTGCCTAAAGAACGATAACATTGATTGATAATATCCCTCAGTTCCTTCTTGGCAATTATTCTATTTACCATTTCAAATGGTAACTCTTTAGGAAAAATTTCATAAAGGATTACCCTTCCAGTAGTCGTCCTGACTATCTGGCCTTCAATTCTAACCCTTATAGAGGCATGTAGATCCAATTCTCCGGCATCATAGGCCATTCTCACCTCTTCCATATTAGCAAAAATCATATGTTCACCCTTGCAAAATGGCCGCTCTTTAGTCATATAATAGATGCCTAATACAATATCTTGAGTTGGCACAATGATAGGATCACCATTGGCTGGTGAAAGGATATTGTTCGTAGATAGCATTAATACCCTGGCCTCAACCTGGGCTTCAACAGAAAGAGGAACATGGACAGCCATCTGGTCACCATCAAAATCAGCGTTAAAAGCAGTGCATACAAGAGGGTGAAGCTGGATAGCCTTACCTTCAATAAGAACAGGTTCAAATGCCTGTATTCCGAGCCTATGAAGAGTTGGCGCCCTATTAAGCAAAACACAGTGTTCCTTAGCTACTTCATCTAAGCAATCCCACACCTCAGGCGTTTCGTTTTCAACTAATTTTTTGGCTTTCTTCAGGGTCCCTGCCATGCCTTTTTCCTCAAGCTTATCATAAATAAAGGGCTTAAAAAGCTCTAAAGCCATTTGTTTTGGAAGTCCACATTGATGCAATCTTAAATCTGGACCAACTACAATTACAGATCTTCCTGAATAATCTACCCTCTTTCCAAGTAAATTTTGCCTAAATCTCCCCTGCTTACCCTTAAGCATATCGCTGAGGGATTTTAATGGTAGCTTATTTGCGCCAGTTATAGTCTTGCCTCGCCTTCCGTTATCAAATAAGACATCTACAGCCTCCTGAAGCATTCTTTTTTCATTTCTAATTATAATATCAGGTGCATTTAATTCTAAGAGGCGTTTCAGCCTATTGTTCCTATTTATAACCCTGCGGTAAAGATCGTTGAGATCTGAGGTGGCAAATCTTCCCCCATCTAAGGGCACTAAAGGCCTCAGATCTGGCGGTAAAACAGGTATAACATCCATTATCATCCACTCTGGTTTATTCTTGGATGCTCTAAAGGCATCAACTATTCGAAGGCGCTTTGAAAGCTTTTTCCTTTTGGCATCTGATCTGGTGCTCAGCAACTCATCCTTTAACCTGGAAGCAAGTATTTCTAAATCTATTTCTTTGAGAATGATCTGAATGGCTTCAGCTCCCATTCCAGCTATAAAATCTTCTCCATAATCCTCTTTGGCCTTCAGATACTGCTCCTCTGTCAACAAGGCGCCCTTGTTGAGCGGGGTGTCTTTTGGATCAATAACAATGTAATTCTCAAAGTAAAGTACCTTTTCTAAGGCCTTAAGAGTCATATCTAAAAGCAAGCCGATCGTTGAGGGGATACACTTCAAAAACCAGATATGTGCCACAGGCGTTGCTAACTCAATGTGACCCATTCTCTGTCTTCTCACCTTGGAGTGTGTAACCTCCACACCACATTTCTCGCACACCACTCCCCTATGCTTCATCCTTTTGTATTTTCCACAAAGACACTCATAATCCTTTATAGGGCCAAAGATCTTTGCGCAAAATAATCCATCCCTTTCAGGTTTAAACGTTCGATAATTAATGGTTTCAGGCTTTTTAACCTCGCCATAAGACCACTCTCGTATCTTCTCAGGTGAAGCAATAGAAATCTGGAGTGAATTAAAACTTAAAGGGTTCTTTGGTTTTGTAAAAAAACCATACAAATCTTCCAAGGACTCCTCCTTTTAGTAAGTCAAAATTTGTAATATAATAAAATTAGTAATATAG
>QMLT01000148.1 GCA_003646875.1 Deltaproteobacteria bacterium | reverse complement strand
TTGCACGTGTGTCCCGATTTATGGGGGCACGCTGATGCCCCCTATTTATTAAGGGCATGGAGCAAAAAAAGACATACCCATACTCCCTGACTTTATGTAGGCCTTGTTGTGCCTTATTGCCCGACAGATAGCCCAACTTATTGAGAAGTTACTTTTTCAGCTACTGCCGGCTATGTAAAACGTGAATTTGATAAAAAAAGATAAGACTCTTAGGAGAGGATGTCAAGACAAGAACGCCAAAGTTGGGGACTGATGCAGGTTCACATATACTTCTTTTAGATAATCCTATTTTCTAATCGAAGTCTTACTTCTATGACAGTGAAGGAGTGATAATTATTCTTTCTAACTCTCCATAGCCTCTCCGAGTACGTGTCTGATCCTCGAAGTACAGCCTGGAATCAGCGCTGCCTCTATGACCACACAGGGAATGGTAAGCCTGTCCATCAAAAGGCAGGCAAGGTCATACTGGCCAACCGAATAAGGCTTACAACTTATCGCCGAGTGGATCACGAGGCCGGCAAACCGGTACTCCTTAATAGGTCGTTGCATAAGCTCTAACCGATTGGTATCGTTCAAAAGTGTGTGCCTGGTGACAATTTAACTGAACTGATCTCAACATCAAAGTAGCCCTTAATCTTTGTCTGGCTTAACGCTCCGAAATGAGATCATCACATCCAATGAGGATTTGCTCTAAGATCCTCAACATAGGGGGATCTCTGAGTTCCATTAGCCTGTATACGCATTGAGCCCAACTTTTCCTATTGCCAGATTGCAGCGAAGTGTTATATGTATTTCTTGTTCCATCACGGTCTCTTTCTTTTGGTTTTTGGAGCTAACTATAACCCAACTTATTGAGAAGATACCGCATTTATGAAGAAAAATTGGGGGGACAAGAGCATATGGATCCATTGATTGCCAAAGGCGCAGATATGATACAAAAATCTGAAAAGATTCTTGTGTTCTCAGGCGCCGGACTGAGCACCGAATCAGGTATTCCTGATTTCAGAAGCCCCGGAGGTGTCTGGAGCAGGTACGATCCATCAGATTTTCTCTTTGAGAAAATTATATCGGATGAAAACACCAGAGAAAAATACTGGCAGATGAGCACAGAGTTTTATCATACTATGAAAGATGCTGTCCCAAACCGTGCTCATCGAGCAATTAAAATCCTGGAGGACATAGGCAAACTTCTATCAATCGTAACCCAAAACATCGACTGGCTTCACCACAAGTCAGGAAACTCGCCAGACAAAATCATTGAAATTCACGGCACCGCTTTTACAGTTTCCTGTCTAAGTTGTGGAAAAAAATATGACAGGGATGAAATCCAACAACGGATACAATCAGGCGTAAAGGTTCCTTATTGTGATGATTGCTCAGGTATCCTCAAACCAGATACTATCTCATTTGGACAGGCCATGCCTGAAGAAAAGATGGCGACCGCAATTATGCATGCTCGCGAATGTGATCTCTGTATTGTATTAGGCTCTTCACTTGTGGTCTATCCTGCTGCTTCTGTTCCTCTTATAGCAGCTCAAAGCGGGGCAAAGCTGATGATAATAAATCGCGATGAAACACCACTTGATTCTATGGCGAGCCTGGTGATCCAGAAATCAGTCTCTCACGTTTTAGGGGATATGCTTGAGATGTCAACGACCCCGCCATACCGGACGGGGCTTGAAAAAAGGAAATAACTTATTGACAGCCCAGATGCCCACTCTTCGGTCTGTGGGATTAAAAGGGGGCGGTAAATTTTTTCCTTGAAGGTGCGAGCGATTGTGTTTATATGACATTCTATGTAAACTGTCGATCTATAAGGAGCGCATAATGTTACGAATCGGTTTTATTGGATGGCGAGGGATGGTAGGATCAGTTCTATTGGGCCGTATGCAAGAAGAACACGATTTTAAAGGTTTTGAGCCAATATTTTTTACTACCTCAAATGTCAATGGGAAAGGCCCTGATGTGGGCCTTGACATTCCTCCATTAAGGAATGCCTTTGACATCCAGCTCCTTTCCTCAATGGATATCATTCTGACCTGCCAGGGAGGTGATTATACAAACAAAGTGTGCCCCGAATTACGCAAGCAGGGGTGGAGAGGCTACTGGATAGATTCTGCGTCTGCCCTGCGTATGAAGGATGATACCATTATTGTCCTGGACCCTGTGAACAGGACTGTGATAGACGCTGGATTATCATCAGGAATCAAAACCTATGTGGGTGGGAACTGTACTGTGAGTCTGATGCTTATGGCCCTTTCAGGTCTTTTTGCCTCGGGTCATATTGAGTGGATATCTTCTATGACTTATCAGTCCGCATCAGGCGCCGGCGCAAAGCACATGAAAGAGTTGATTGCCCAAATGACTATCCTGGGGGATGCCTCTCGGAGGCTGCTTGATGACCCGGCATCCACTGCCATAGCCATTGATGAAGTTGTGACAAGGGAATTGAGAAGCAACGCATTTCCAGTTGAAAATTTCTCGGCTCCTCTCGCTGGCAGCCTGATTCCATGGATTGACTCTGCAATGGAATCCGGACAGACCAGAGAGGAATGGAAAGGCTCTGCTGAAACAAACAAGATTCTTCAAACAAAAAAACCGATACCTGTAGACGGTCTTTGCGTTCGCGTAGGCGCCATGAGATGTCACAGTCAGGGCCTGACCATCAAGCTTGATACAGATATACCTCTTGATGAAGTCTCTGAGATGATTGAAAAAGGTAACCAGTGGGTAAAGGTAATCCCTAATGATAAAGAATCAACCCTTAAATTCTTAACACCTGCAGCGGTAAACTCTACCCTGACCATTCCCGTGGGTAGATTGCGAAAGATGCTCTTCGGGCCTGAATATTTGGCTGCCTTTACTGTGGGAGATCAGCTCCTCTGGGGTGCCGCAGAGCCGATTCGTAGAATATTAAATATAATAATCAGTTACTTATCATAAATATTTATCATTCTAGTTTAAGCTTAGAATCTGTTAAAACCATAAGCGCAGGACTCAACTACGACTGCCCATTATCTCTCCTAAACGCACCAAGGTCGTATGAATATCCTCTGAGCTAATTCCATAGTGCGTCACCAACCGAAAACGAGATGGTCCTGTAGTCAATAGCTTGATTCCTTTCTTTTCAAGCTGCTTCATGAACACATCCATCGCAATCTTATCACGGCCATCTTCTCAAGGCGTTGAGTAGATGGATCCTCACCATATACATCATCACCCAGCTTTGCATGATACATAGCCTTCCGCATCGCTTCCGTTGGCAATGTAACAGTGTCACTACGCAAATCAATGATTTTCATCAATTTTCTCCCATCGAAGGTTGATGAAATACTTCGGGATTGTTTCTGCAATCATCCTTTTTATACGCTCAACAATAATTTTTTACAAGACGTTAGCCCGCTTTTGTTATCAAAAGAGATAAAAAGCTCAAAGGTAATACGATAGAGCAAAACGAATTGATACTGCTGATGGTGATCAGATCCTTTGTGAAAGATAGACGATGAAGGAACCCGATGGGCCGGAAAAGGCCTAAATTAGCTCCAAAAGGGATGTAATCATTGCCTCCTGGTCTTTGTCGGCCATCTTGAATTTCACACCGACTCCCTGAGGGGTAGACCTGACAACCTCGCCTATGACCTTGATATGTTTCTGGTAGTTGGGGAGAGGAAAAGTCAGCGAAACCTCTTGCCCAACAGTAAATGGCATATGGGTTTGTATAAACACTCCACCAGAACTTATATCTTGTATGAAATCCTTGTAGACATGATCCTGAGTAGAGTAATCTACGGTCATAAGGAAGGGTTTCCTCACATGTTTTCTTCTTCCCTTAAATGGCCTTTCCTCTAAGTCTTTCAAAAGAGTTCGCTGCTCGTCTTCGGACATATTCTTAATCAATTTAATCAAACGGGTAGTAATGCTGGATTCATTCAATTGTATCTCCGAAGTAGTCATTCGAAAACTCCTTATAAGAGGAATAGATAGAGACTATGATACGTTTTTTTTGATATGAGGGTTATTACTTCTACTATACTTATTTTGTTATTATAGTAAAATATATATAGCTTAAATGTCAAAAGATAAAAATATCCTGAGTTTAATAAACATATCCTATAAGTTGAACATGAGCTTCCCAGAATTGATAATTGCAATTGTCCTTTTTTTATTTCTTTCATTGGTTCCCTTCACAATTCATACACTATCAGCGAGAGGAAATTATACGCTCCTGAGAAACTTAATCTGGAACAGAGCATGCAGTTTCTTTCATATATAACCTTGAGGCGAAACGTCGGGGACATTTGTTAAAGCGCTATCCTAAAACCAGGTTCTGGAACCATCAGGTTCAGTGATCCTGCCATATGGGTGAACCTTTGCATCTCATCAATCACCTGGCTTCGAACCTTTCTTTGTATATGGACAAGGGCAAGGTTAGACGCTCCACATTCTTTCGCCATCTTAATCGATCCTGTGACGGTTCCGTGTCCTGGGACTTCGGCCTCTAAAGAGAAAGCCTCATGAATGATAAGTTGGCTGCCCTTCGCCAGGACCATGCTTTCAGGTGTTGCCTTGCCATCACCACTGTAATAGATTGATTTTTCCTTTGCGTTTATTTTCAAGGCCAGATCTCTTTGGGAATGACTGTTAACAGCAGCTTGAAAAACGAGGCCGAAAATCGTTACCTCCTTCTCTGGCTCGACCTCTAAATACTTAAGTGGGAATCCTAATCTCTCATACATACCAGGATAGGCCAGATCAAGAGATGTGCGTATGAAGGTAGCTATTCCCTTTTGTCCTAAAAGTGTTAACGCCTTTTTACGTCCTTCTTCCCAGAAGCGAACCAATAATGCAGGAATTCCCAGGCAATGGTCACCGTGAAAATGGGAAATCCATATACCGTCGAGAATATCAGCGTCTGGCTCTTCGCTCCAGAACTGAGGCGGAGCAGTAAAGCCACAGTCAAGGAGCAATGTGACAGGTGAAGTACTTCCCTTATAACGAATCAAAATAGATGTGTTTGGAAGCTTTTCGTCAAATGCCTCGCCAACACCCAAAAAAACTACTTCAATCATAACTCCTCCACATTTCAACCAATCTATGTAATAGCTCCATCACACCAATGATTGCCCTGGTTCTGAAGCTTAATTCCAATTAATAAACCTAAAAGCGCAAATTATAACCTTGCAAAGAATATATAGGGACAGACGGGGTCGAGAATAAAGTTATTTCAAAAGAAAAATTTGGATATAAAGACCTACCCGCCATCGGACAGTCAGGATTGTTCAATAATTGTTCGTGATAATTAGTGATAATTAGCAGATCTCAACCGGATAAGGCAGATTTTAGCAAATCTGCTGGATAATGCAACAAAATATACTCC
>QMLT01000147.1 GCA_003646875.1 Deltaproteobacteria bacterium | reverse complement strand
TGTCTTACATTTGTCTCTGCTCCGGGGTTGTGGTGTGCTGGAGTAAAAACGTCAGTTTCATTACTAACCTGGAGCGAGGATTTCCCTCTCTATCATCCATGTCCCCTGTCTCACCTGTTTAAAACTCGAGATAATGAAGGGCTGCGAGGTAATATTTCGGGTCAAAATTAGAATTGCTGCCCATCGCACTTCCTCCTTTCATTTTCTTGGAGAAAGTGTTACCCTTTTTTAAATCAATTCTTACGGATTCTTAGTAGCAGATACATTTGTGAGGAAGAAATGCGTCCTTAAGGAGATACATTCGCCAGTTGCAGTATATAGTGTGCTATACAAGCAGTGATGTCCGTTTTTGTTGTTCGTTGACCGTTGAAAAGGATGTATTAATCAGTCAATAGCCATCTCTAACCATCTATAAAATCAAGTATCTTATGAATGACGAAGCAAGGGAAAAGGACTGGGAATATTGTCGTAACATTTTGCCTTTAGTTTCAAGGACATTTGCCCTAAATATAGGTCAGTTGGAGGGAGATATCTTTAAGACAGTTCTTCTTGGCTATTTACTGTTTCGGATAGCCGATACCTTTGAGGATACTATTTACCATGATGAAAGAGAGAAGATAGCAGATTTGAGAGATTTTGCAGAGATTTTTAAGGGAGACAAGGACTTGTCTCATCGGTTGAAATTATATGAATCTCTTAAATTTAGATGGAAAGAAAACTCTGATGAAAAAGACCTCATAGAAAACGGCCATATAGTATTACGATGTTATTTTGATTTACGAGATACTTACAGAAAAATAATTGACCCCTTGATTATTGAGACCTCAGAGGGAATGTTGGAGTTTCAGAAGAGGAAACTACAGAGTAATAGTGAAATATTTCAACTCAGAGACATTAAGGAGTTAGAAGAATACTGTTATTATGTAGCGGGTATTGTAGGCGTGATGCTAACAAAAATTTTTTGTCAGAGGAAAAGCATAAAAAAGAAGAAATCAAAATTAAAGAAATTTCAAATTCATTTTGGCATTGCTTTGCAGTTGATAAATATCATCAAAGATTATCAAAAGGATATATTAAGAGGTTGGTGCTACATTCCAAATAGTATAACAGGAAAATATCGAATTGATATTAAGGCAATTGAAAACTTATCAATCAAACAGAGGCATGGAATAATAAATAGTATGATACCTTTTATAGTCACATATCTGGATTCAACTTTGAGATATATAAAATTGCTACCTTTGGAAGAAAGCTCTATACGAATCTTTTGTATCATACCATTTGTCTTGGGTTATAGAACATTGTCTAAGATAGTGCAGATGGAAGGAAACAAAATATCAAGACAAGAGGTGACAGACATAATACATAAATCCAGCGCCTATGCTCAATCGAATAGTTTCTTAGAGGAAGACTATTTAAAGATTAGAGAAAGGTATTTATCTTAATTAGAGTAGTCCATATCAAGTTGAAAGAATTCCCCAGGTTTTCCAGAATCTGGTTTAGGGGAATACCTAGTAGGCTCTGTGCCTTTCTTGAATGCCTGAAAGCAGGTCTTTTGTGAGAAAGGGCTGGCTAATAGACCGGTTCTGGCATCAATTTTTGCAATAACTACGCCTTCAGGCTGTTGAAATGGGATTATGGGTTTTCCTTTGAGAACCTCTCTCATAAAGTACAGCCAAATAGGGCACGCGGCCCTTGATCCGGTTTCTCCTTTGCCCATTTGTCTGCTATCATCATAGCCTACCCAGACGCCAGTAACCAGGGTAGGGTCAAAACCTATAAACCATGCATCTTTTAAGTCATTAGTAGTGCCGGTTTTTCCTGCCACTGGCCTTGACAGCGTTTTAGCTCTCCAACCTGTACCCTCTGTAACCACTGCCTTTAAAAGATCAGTCATTACATATGCTGTTTCTTGAGAGATTGACTCAGAAAAAGAGGGCTGATTCTCTTCGAGAATCTTCCCAGTTCTATCAATTATTTTACTAATATAAGTGGGTTTTACCCGCATACCGCCATTAGCAAATACTGAGTATGCCTTTGTTAATTCAACAAGGGATACTCCTGACGAACCAAGGGCTAATGATAGGTCGGCGTTAAGATGAGAATCTATTCCCATCCGCCTTGCATAATCAATTGCACGCTTAACGCCGATTTTTTTTAAAATCTTTATTGTCATTATATTTCGTGATTTTATCAGGCCAGTCCTTAATGGGGTAGGCCCATAAAACTTTTCTTTGTAATTTTTCGGTTTCCATGGCTTTTCTTCCTCACCAATAGGCGATATAAAAGGCGCATCAATAATTATTGAAGAAGGGGTTAATCCATTGTCAAGGGCTGCAGCATAGATGATTGGTTTGAATGCAGAACCAGGTTGCCTCCTTGCCTGAGTTGCCCGGTTAAACTGACTTTTAGAAAAATCTAATCCTCCAACCATTGCCTTCACATAACCTGTTTTGGCTTCCAAACAGATAAGGGCAGCCTGTGCCTCAGGTGTTTGTTCTAATGATAGGATTAATTCAGAAGAATCCTTGGATTTTTTAACGATTTTCACCGTAATAATATCACCTGGTGTTAAAACATCGGCTGGATCTTGTAATTTGCTCTCAAAATATGCCTTTTCCGGGTCAACCATCCTTGCCCATTTCATATTTGATAAAGGGAGTATTCCTTTTTTATCTTCAATCTGAACGAGAGTTTCTTTATTTTTGCTGTCTACTTTTATAACAGTCCCTTGAGTGATTGTTCCTATTTCCAGGGTGTTTTTACTTAATATTTTGGGCTTTGACTTATTAAGCGTCTCTTCTCCAGAGAAAAGGAATCGTCTTGTTGGACTCCTGAATCCCTCTCTCTTATCAAGTTCGTATAATCCTCTTTTTATTGCTTTTTGTGCCGCTTCCTGCATTTTTAGATTGACAGTGGTATAGACCTTTAATCCCCCTTTGTAGAGGAGATGGCGACCATATTTTCTTTCAATCCTTTGGCGGATATGCTCTAAGAAGTAAGGGGCCTTTTTTGGATACTGTGCTTTCTCTGACTTAATTGTTAATTTTCTCTTTAATGCCTGTTGAAATTGTTCATCGTTTATAAATCCCTCGTCTTTCATTCTTTCTAAAACGTATTTTTGCCTTAGCTTTGCCCTGTTAAAATGTTTGATAGGATCATCTCTGCTCGGGGCTCGAGCGAGACCGGCCAAAAGAGCTGATTCTGCGATGTTCAATTCCCTTATGTGTTTACCAAAGTAGAGCTCGCTGGCTGCCTCAATACCATATAGTCCATGGCCCATGTATATTTGATTCAAGTAGAGGTAAAGAATTTTATTCTTAGAGAATTCCTTTTCAATTTGTAGGGAGAGCAGCGCCTCCCTCACCTTTCTTTTGTACGTTCTCGCGGGATTTTTGAGAAGAAGTGATTTGGTGACTTGCTGTGTGATAGTGCTTCCTCCTTGCTCGATCCTGCGTGCCTTAATATTTTTAAAAAGCGCCCTCACAATGCCTAAAAAATCGATACCCTTGTGCTGAAAAAATCGGGCGTCTTCTGCAGCGATAAAGGCATTAATCGTATGCGTGGGAATTTTGTCTAAAGTAACTAAGACCCTCTTTTCATCTGCGAATTTGCCTATGATCTGACCATCGTCAGCAAACACTTTTGTTATAATCGGAGGATTATAATTTTTAAGAGATCCTATATATGGAAGGTTACTCGACCAGAGATACCATAAGGCAATACCTGTTGATGTGATTAAAAGAGTGAAAAAAAGGATTAAAAAGAGACCTATTTTGATACATTTTTTCATACAACCAACTTCCTATCGAGAGATCTATATTGTATTGCCTCGGCTATATGAATCTGTTCAATGTTTTGAGATCCTGCGAGATCTGCGATAGTTCTGGAAATTTTAAGAATGCGTGAAAGGGCCCGCGCACTCAACCCAAATTTCTCCATAGCCATTTCCAATAATAAATTGGATTTCTCGTCAATTTGACAGAATTTTCGTATATGTCTGCTGTTCATCATGGCATTGGTATGAATCTTTGACTTATGAAACCTATTTTCCTGGATGCTTCTTGCCTTTATTACTCTCCTGCTGATATCAAAAGAAGATTGACCCTGGCTGGTCCCTGTCAGATCTCTGAAAGGCACTGATGGCACATCTATATGTATATCGATGCGATCCATAAGAGGCCCGGATATTCGTGCCCTGTATCTCTGTATTTCTCTATAAGAGCATGTACATTCCCTTTTTGGGTCGCCAAAAAAGCCACACGGGCATGGATTCATAGCGCCGACCAGAATAAAGTTAGCCGGATATGTTACTGTAGAACTCGCCCTGGATATGGTAACAAGGCCATTTTCCATTGGTTGCCTGAGAACCTCAAGAACATTTTTTTTAAACTCCGGCATTTCATCTAAAAAAAGGACCCCATTATGGGATAGGCTAACCTCACCAGGTTTTGGTGTCTGGCCACCACCTATCAGGCCAGCATCAGAAATGGTGTGGTGCGGAGCCCTGAAAGGTCTCGTTGTTAGCAGACCCTTTCCTTTTGGCATGAGACCCATAACAGAGTAAACTTTTGATGTTTCAAGGGATTCAGCAAAGGTAAGATTCGGCAGTATCGTAGAAAGCCTCTGCGCAAGCATGGTCTTTCCCGCACCTGGCGGACCGATCATCAAAACATTATGACCGCCTGCAGCAGCAATTTCCAATGCTCTTTTAACATTTTCCTGCCCACGTACATCACTAAAGTCGACATCATAGTTTCGTTGAGTACCCATGAAATCAGGATCTATTTGGATTGGCACGAGACCTTCTATACCATTCAGCGATTGAACTAACTCGGAAAGTGCATTAACAGGATACACATTTATTTCCCCCACTACGCCTGCTTCCATGGCATTCTCTGAAGGAAGATAGATCCCTTTCAGACCGACTTCCTTAGCCATTATGGCCATAGAGAGAGCGCCCCTGATAGGCCTTATGCTGCCGTCTAAAGATAGCTCGCCAATAATAAGGTGATCTGTCAAAGCTGAATGGGGAATAATTCCGTTTGCTGCCAATATTCCTATAGCTATGGGAAGGTCGAAGCCGCTACCTTCCTTTTTTATGTCAGCGGGGGCAAGGTTAACAGTAATCCTATCAGCAGGAAAATTATAGCCAGAATTTTTAAGAGCAGCCTTGACCCGATCCTTGCTTTCCCTTACTGCACCTTCTGCTAATCCTACAGTGGAAAAAGATGGCAGACCCCTTGAAATATCCACCTCGACCTCCACTGTATAGGCGTCAATTCCTATAATAGAGCTGCTATAAACAGTGGCAAGCATAATTTTCTCTCTTTAGTGAATTTATAATAATACTAACATTTTAGCTGTATAAAAAGTAACTTCTCAATAAGTT